>JADNEJ010000129.1 GCA_016292295.1 Candidatus Thiodictyon intracellulare | reverse complement strand
GTATTACGTCTGCAGTCAGGGGAACACCGCGGAAAACTGCGTTTCTAGCTGAAAACCGTCTCTTTTTTGCCGCAAAAGCCTGCTCAAGGGCCTCAGGCAGTGGCGCCGGTCGCTAAGTCCGACAGGCTGCTAGGGCCGCCGGCTCCAGGGCAAGGGGACGATCAACGTCATGCAGACCCATTGCAGGCCCAGACAGGTCACCACGCCCCTGCTCAGCGCCCGCGTCGCTCAGCGCCCGCGTCGGCACCGCCGTGGCGCCACGCGCGGGGCCGTCGCCCGACTGCAAAAATGGCCAAAGTCGAGGATACAGGCTCTCACCGTACCGTTCGCGGCGGCTCCTGCGACAGCGATGCCCGCTACTGCCGCTCGGCCTCCCGCTTCTCCTGGAAGCCGACTGCTCACAGCCGCTTTCTCGGCTTTCGCCTCAAGAGGATTGACCTTTGGCCATCTGGCGGTTCGGACGAGCCCCCGGATTCTCTTTATGATTGGTGGTTGCAGAAGCAATGGCATTAGCTGCCAAGGTTTCCGTCGGGGCGACGATTGCCTGTTGAAAGGCCGCAGACTCCCGCGGGGTGCCCGCGCAACCTCGTCTGCATAAATTGTTGCTCGCTCACGGAAACAGGACTTCACGCAATCAGCAACTCCCGATGCCGCTTGCGCAGCTTAGGCGAGATGACCGCCTGGCAATACCCCTGATTGGAATTGCGGCGGTAATAGTTCTGGTGATAGTCCTCGGCCGGGTAGAAGGTCGGGAGCGGCGCGACCTCGGTCACGACCGGATTGGGCCAAACGCCGTCCCGGGTCAATTGGGCAATGACCTCGACGGCCGTCTCCCGCTGCGTCTGCGAGTGCCAGTAGATCACCGAGCGGTATTGGGTCCCCACGTCGGCCCCCTGGGCGTTGAGCGTGGTGGGGTCGTGGACGGTGAAGAAGACCTCCAGGATGGTCCGGTAGTCGATCGATGCGTTGTCGAAGGTCACCTGTACGACCTCCGCATGGCCGGTGGTGCCGGTGCAGATCTGTTGGTAGCTCGGGTTGGGCGCGGCCCCGCCAGCGTAGCCGGAGACGACCGAGGTGACGCCCTTGAGATCCAGAAAGGCGGCCTCGACGCACCAAAAACAGCCGCCACCCAGCGTTGCGGTCTCGCTCGCCATCGTTTGAGTCCTCGTAAGTGTCCGTTTCCAGTCAGGTGCCGGTGCGGGGCACCGAATTCAACCGACGGCTGGCCGTACCTCGCCGCTGACTGGCACAATGGATGCCCACCCCGTGCGATCCCACCCGATGCCCCAACGCTGCTTTCGTCTGATTACCCTGGATCTCGAGGACACTGTCTGGCCCTGTAAGTTGGTGATCCGCGCCGCCGAGGAGGCAGTTCTGGACTGGCTCACGGTGCGCGCGCAGCGCCTTGCCGCGCTCCATGACCGCCAGTCACTGCGCGAGCACTGCTTGCGGCTGATGGCACAGCGGCTGGAGATCGCCCACGATCTGGCGCTGGTCCGGCAGTTGTCGATCGCGTCCCTGCTGGAGGACTTGGGCTACCCGCCGGACCTGGCGGGGCAGTTGGGCGAACAGTCCCTGGCGGTCTTTATGGTGCACTGCAACCACATCGAACCCTACCCGGACGCGGCCCCGGTGCTGCGCCGCCTGGCGGTGGATTACCAGTTGGTCTCCATCACCAACGACAACGCGGACCAGGAGTTGACGCTGCTCGCCGGTCTTTTCCACTACCACATCACCGCCGCCCGGGCCGGGGCGGCCAAGCTGGACCCGGTCGTCTTTGATCTCGCCTTGCGCCTCACCGGTACCGGTCCCTGGGAGTGCCTGCACGTCGGTGACGAGCCCTACCTGAATGTGGAGGCAGCGCGCTGCCTGGGGATCGAGGCGATTTGGATCAACCGCCTGGGGCGCACCTGGTCGGACGACCTCGCGCCGCCGACCGTGACCATCACCGACCTGCATCAACTCGCCGCCTGGCTCGGCATCCCGGGGGGCGGCAAGCAGTCTGCGGATGACGCTTAAGGTGAGCCGGGTCGACACCGAGCCCTCGGCGGGCGGCCTTATGTCACGCCCTTTCAGGGCTGGAGACCCTCTCGCGCAGCACCTAGGGCGTCGCCTTGGGCTGGTATGTCACGCACCTTCGGGGCTCTGGTGGCGCATTTTGCGCCTGGGCGCGGTTGCCCAGGCACGCCGCTGATCACGATGCACTGGTTCCTAAAGAGAGCATGAGTCTGTAAATGAACGTGAAGAAACGCGATGGAGTTTGAGCTGATCGCCACGGCGGGCCTTGCCCGCCGTGCCCGCCTGTCCTTCCCGCGCGGGGTGGTGGAGACCCCCGCCTTCATGCCGGTCGGGACCTACGGCACGGTAAAGGCCATGACCTCGGAGGAACTGATCGCCCTGGGCGCTCAGATCGTACTGGCCAACACCTTCCACCTGATGCTGCGTCCCGGTGTGGAGGTGATCCGCCGCTGCAGGGACCTGCACCGCTTCATGCACTGGGAGGGGCCAATCCTCACCGATTCTGGCGGCTTCCAGGTGTTCAGCCTGGGTGAACTGCGCAAGATCACCGAGGCGGGGGTGCGTTTCCGCTCCCCGGTGGACGGCAGCCCGGTGTTCCTGGGGCCGGAGGAGTCCATGGCCGTGCAGCGCGCTCTGGGCTCGGACATCGTCATGATCTTCGACGAGTGCACGCCCTACCCGGCGGCCCTCGACACCGCCCGCGCCTCGATGGAACTGTCGCTGCGCTGGGCCGCCCGCTCGCGCGAGGCGCACGCCGACAACCCTGCGGCCCTGTTCGGCATCGTTCAGGGTGGGATGCACGAGTCGTTACGCGAGCGCTCACTCGCCGGGCTCGTGGGGATCGGCTTCGACGGCTACGCGATCGGTGGGCTCTCGGTGGGCGAGCCGAAGGCGGACCGGCTGCGGGTGCTGGATTTCCTGGCGGATCGGTTGCCGACCGACCGCCCCCGTTATCTGATGGGTGTCGGCACCCCCGAGGACATCGTGGCCGCGGTCTGCCGCGGCATCGATATGTTCGACTGCGTCATGCCCACCCGCCATGCCCGCAACGGCTGGCTCTTCACCCACCAGGGCACGGTCAAAATCCGCAACGCCGTCCACCGCACCGACGAGGGACCCTTGGACTCCCTGTGCGACTGCACCACCTGCCGCAACTACAGCCGCGCCTATCTCTATCACCTTTATAAGTGCAATGAAATCCTGGGCGCCAGGCTCAATACCATCCATAACTTGCACTATTACCAGACCCTGATGCGGGGCCTGCGCGACGCCATCGCGGCGGGGACGCTCGAGCGGTGCATTGCCGAGTTTCGGGACCTGCGTGCGGTTTCTCCGGCCGCCGGAAAGCGCAGCGCATCCGTCTCTGTAACTTGAGCGGTGCTGTGGCATAATGATGGGCTGTTTTTGCCCAGGTTGCGGCCGGTAGCGTACTGGCCCGACCTCATACAAACATCCGGTAACCCCCAGGAAACCCCATGAGCTTCTTGATTTCCAATGCAAACGCCCAGGCCGCGGGCAGCGGGTCCATGTCGGACCCCTTGTTCACCCTGCTGCTCTTGCTGCTTTTCGCGGTGGTCTTCTATTTCCTGCTGATCCGCCCCCAGTCCAAGCGCCAGAAGGAGCATAAGCGGATGGTCGACGGCCTGACCAAGGGTGACGAGGTACTAACCGTGGGCGGCATCGCCGGGCGTGTCACCGATTTTGGTTACAACTTCGTGCTGGTGGAGATCGCCGAGGGCACCCAGGTCAAGGTTCGCCGCGCGGCGGTCGATGCCGTGCTGCCCAAGGGCTCCCTGAAGGACCTCTGAGCGGGTCGATTACCTGAATTTCCGGTCGGGGCTGCTGGCCGGACGCCAGGTCTCTAAAGAGATCCGGCGTCGCCGGTTCCCCGGTCCCTCGGTCTCCCGGCACACCACGATCCTGCCCGCCGCCTGAGCGATTGGAAGTGCGATGAACCAATACCCCTTGTGGAAAAACTTGCTGATCCTAGGCATTGTCCTGACCGGTCTGGTGTTGGCCTTGCCGAACCTCTTCTCTCAGGACCCCTCCATTGAGGTCTCGGCCGCCCGCGGCGGCCATGTGACCGCGGTCACGGCCGTGGAGATCCGCGCCGCCCTGGAGGGCGCCCAGGTCCCGATCAAGCGCATCGACCCCCTGGCCGGCGGCAAGCTCCTGCTGCGCTTTGCCATTTCCGGGGACCAGTTGCATGCCCAGGAGGTGATCGAGAACACCCTGTCCGACCGCTACCGCAGCGCGCTCACCCTATCCGCCGACCTACCCCGCTGGGTGCGCGCGCTGGGACTCAGGCCCATGAATCTGGGGCTCGACCTGCGCGGCGGCATCTATGTGCTGATCGACGTGGACATGGATGTCGCACTGGACCAGGCGCTGGAACGCCACGTTGAAGACATCCGCACCCAATTGCGTGACGCCAAGGTGCGCTATGTAACGGTCGCCCGCGAGAAGGGGCGGGTCGTAGTCAAATTCGCGGATGTCGAGTCCCGGGACGCCGGGGAGAAGATCATCGCCAAGGAGTTCCGGGATCTGAAGATGCAGGTCCTAGAGCAAGAAGGTGAGTTCCTGGTGACAGTGGCCCAGACCCCGGCCCAGCAGAAGCAAATCCAGGATTTTGCGCTCCAGCAGAACATCATTACCTTGCGCAATCGCGTCAACGCGCTTGGTGTGGCAGAGCCCATCATCGCTCGCCAGGGGGACCGGCGGATCGTGGTGCAGCTGCCCGGTGCCCAGGACCCGGGCCGCCTCAAGGAGATTTTGGGGGCCACTGCGACCCTGGAATACCGGCTGGTGGATACCGAACACAGCGCCGCCGACGCGGAGGCCGGCCGGGCGGCGGTGGGCAGTCGGCTCTACAAGACTCGCGACGGCAAACCGGTGCTGCTCAAGCGCCGGGTGATCGCCACCGGCGACCAGATCACGGACGCCTCCTCGGGCTTCGACTCACAAAGCGGTACTCCGATGGTCAGCGTCAGCCTCGACGCACCGGGCGGCCGGCGCATGCGCGAGATGACCACCGAGAACGTGGGCAGGCCCATGGCCGTGGTCTTCATCGAGAACCGCACCACCACTAAGCAAGTGGACGGCAAGTCGGTGAAGCGCACCGAGAAGGTGGAAGAAGTGATCAGCGTCGCCACCATTCGCGAGCCCTTCGGCCGACGCTTCCAGACCACCGGTCTCGACAGTGCCGAAGAGGCGCACAATCTGGCCCTGCTGCTGCGTTCCGGTGCGCTCGCCGCCCCCATACGGATCGTGGAGGAGCGCACCGTGGGCCCGAGCCTGGGTCAGGACAACATCGACAAGGGCGTGCGCTCGGTGCTGGTCGGCTTCTTTCTAGTGTGCGTCTTCATGGGTATCTATTACCGGGTGTTCGGCTTGATTGCGAACCTGGCGCTGCTCGCCAATGTCGTGCTACTGGTCGCCATCCTGGCGGCCATTCAGGCCACCCTGACGCTCCCCGGCATCGCCGGCATCCTGCTCACGGTGGGCATGGCGGTAGACGCCAACGTGCTGATCTACGAACGTATCCGCGAGGAGTTGCGCAACGGCAATTCGGTTCAGGCGGCGATCTATACCGGCTATGACAAGGCCATGGCCACCATCATCGACTCCAACGTCACGACCATGATCGCCGCCGTGGTGCTGTTCAGCTTCGGTACCGGGCCGGTCAAAGGATTTGCGATTACCCTCTTCTTCGGCATCCTGACCTCCATGTTCACCGCCGTGATCGGCAGCCGCGCCATCGTCAATCTGATGTATGGCCACCGGCGCCTCACCAGCCTGCCCATCTGACCCTGCCTGACTAACCGGGAGCCGAGCCATGGAACTCTTCAAACGTACCAATATAGATTTCCTGTATATCCGCTGGCCGGCCATCTGGCTGTCCTCGCTGATAAACCTGATTGGCATCGGCTCGTTCATCTTTCTCGGGTTCAACTTCGGGCTCGACTTCACTGGCGGTACCGTCGTCGAGGTCGGTTACGCGCAGACCGCGAACCTGGTCCAGGTGTGCTCGGCACTCGCCGACGGCGGCTTCAAGGAGGCCGGCGTGCAGCACTTCGGCAGTACCCGCGAGGTCCTGATCCGGCTGCCCCCGGTCGCCGCCGGCACCGGTTCCACGCTGGGCGACCGGGTCATCGCCGCGCTCAGTACCTCACCCGAGGTCGGCGAAGTGAAACTGCGCCGCGTTGAGTTCGTCGGCTCGCAGGTCGGCGGGGAGCTGATCGAACAAGGGGGACTTGCTATCCTCTACACCCTGATCGGCATCCTGATCTATGTCGCCGTCCGCTTTGAATGGCGCTTTGCGGTGGGCGCGGTCATCGCCACCGTCCATGACGTCATCGTGGTGCTGGCCGTTTTCTCCATATTCCAGATCGAGTTCGACCTGACGGCCTTGGCGGCGGTGCTGGCGATCATCGGCTATTCCCTGAACGACACAGTCGTGATCTATGACCGAATTCGGGAGAACTTCCGCAGGGTACGCAAGGGAACGGTGATCGAGGTGGTCGACCTGTCCATCAACGAGACTCTGTCGCGGACCATCATTACCCACGGCGTCACCATGTTGGCGGTACTTGCCCTGTATTTCCTGGGCGGCCAGGTGATTCACGGGTTCGCCCTGGCTTTCCTCGTCGGCATCGTCACCGGTACCTATTCGTCCATCTATGTGGCGAGCAGCTCGGTCGTGTTGTTGGGGATCACCCGCGCGGACCTGCTGCCGGCGCTCAAGGGGGGTCCGGGCGTAGATGCCCGGCCCTAGCGCTGCGAACTTGAGAAGACCCAGGACGACATTGCCGCGACGCGTGCTGATCCGTTCGCTGACCTTGGCGGCCGGTGTCCTCCTGGCCGCCTGTGGTGCGCCGACCGACCTCCAGCTCGAGATCACGGGTCCCATCATGGGGACCTACTATGCCGTCAAAGTAGCCCGGCCACCGGCCGGACTTGACGCTCAGACCCTGCAGGCCGAAGTGGAGCAGGTGTTGAAGGGCGTGATCGACGCGATCTCGACCTATGACCCGGAGTCCGAGCTTTCGCGCCTGAACCGCAACCCCAGCACCGACTGGGTGGCCGTCTCGCGCGTACTATATGCTGTGCTCGCCGAGGGTCAGCGTCTCAGCCGACTATCCGACGGGGCTTTCGACATCACCGTGGGTCCGCTGGTCAACCTCTGGGGGTTCGGGCCCCAGCCCAAGGCCGACACGGTGCCCAGTGCGGAAGCGATCACGGCGGCCCGGGAGCGCGTGGGTTACGACAAGCTCGAGCTGCGCGCCGATCCGCCCGCCATTCGTAAACAACGCGGGGACATCTACATCGATGTCTCGGCTCTGGGGGAGGGCGAAGGGGCGGATCGGATGGCCGCCTATCTGGAGTCACGCGGGGCGACCGACTATATGGCCGCGGTGGCGGGAACCATGCGGGTCCGCGGCAACAATGCCAAACGCGTTTCCTGGGGCATCGCCATTGAGGTGCCGGACCCGGAGAACCGCGAGGTGCAGCGCATCCTGCCGCTCACCGACAGCGCCGTCTCCACCTCCGGCGACTACCGCAACTTCTTCAAGACGGCGGGCAAGCGCTACTCACACCACATCGACCCCAAGACCGGGAACCCCGTTGAGCAGCGCCTCGCCTCGGTGAGCGTCGTGGCCCCAGGCGGCGCGGACAGCGGCCGGCGCGCCGACGGCCTAGCCACGGCCCTGATTGTCATGGGGGAAGCGCGGGGGCTTGCCCTGGCAGAGGCCCAGGGGCTGGCCGCCTACTTCATCCTGCGCGAGGATGGGGGCTTCCGCGAACTCACCACCACGGCCTTCGCGCGGATTGATGCGAAGTAGGTTGGGGTGACGCAGGAACCCCAACGCGACGGCGTAGCATGGGGGATGTTGGGGTTCGTTCCTCACCCTAACCTACGGCTCTCAAGACCTGACTACAGTGCCTTCCCCTGATCATGGCGCCATTCATTTCGCAAAGATCTCCCCGAGCACCAGCAAGACCTGCTCTTGGACAGTTTGCCCGATACTGCCCAGGCGCTTCACTAATCGCGCCTTGTCGACGGTCCGGAGCTGATCCAGTATGACCTGTCTTTCTTTACCTTTGAGCGTGCATAGCATTCAGCTCGGATAGGTTCGGCCTTTGGTAGTCATGTGGGCTATCATCACCGTATTGATATGACGATTCATCTCATCGGGCGAGTTTATCAAACACGAGCGCGTCTTCTGGATCTCGCTCCCGACCGTAGGATCAAGACTCACCAGAAACACCTCGAACCGCTTGACTACCATTCCCACTGATCCTGGTCGAACGTATCGACCACCGGCTCATCGATCAAGCGATCATCGCCGGCCGCCGCCATAGCCGCAAACTGCTCGTCTCAACCTTGACGCGCCCGTGCCGCAGGTTGGATAATGATCCCGTCCGCCTGTACCGTCATTTCCATTTCCGGGCCGAAATGCAATTGATCCAGCCACACCTTTGGCAGATGTATGCCCTGGGAAGGGCCGATCTGGACAGTTCGTGCTATTACCACGTCACTCATATGTACCTCATCGATTATACCTCTGCGGGGCGCCGGCCGGGGCGACGAAAAACCTCAAGTCGATGGCGACGGTTCGCGGATATTGTGGTCCGGCGCGGCGGTCGGGCATGCCGCGCGCTGCCGCTCAGGCAGTCGCGGCCAGTTGCGCGAGCACGCG
>JADNEJ010000516.1 GCA_016292295.1 Candidatus Thiodictyon intracellulare | reverse complement strand
GGTGGAAGCGGCGCATCGGCAGTAGCACTCCGGCCATCGGGCGGCCATCGGGGTTGATCCTGACAGTGTACCGGACCCGCCGCCCCGACGGGGCCCCAAAGTCCGACAGGCTGCTAGCCGCACAGCAGTTCGGCCATGCGGCTTCCCATCTGTGAGGGCGAGCGCACCGTGACCACCCCGGCTGCCTCCAGGACCGCGAACTTATCGGCGGCGGTGCCCTTACCGCCGGTGACGATGGCGCCCGCGTGGCCCATCCGCTTGCCGGCCGGGGCGGTCACACCGGCGATATAGGCCACCACCGGCTTGGTCATGTGCTTGCGAATGTAGGCGGCGGCCGCCTCCTCCGCGGTGCCCCCGATCTCACCGACCAAGATCACTCCGTCGGTGTCCGCGTCCTGCTCGAAGAGGGTGAGACAGTCGACGAAGTCCAGTCCGTGGATGGGGTCGCCGCCGATGCCGATGCAGGTGCTCTGGCCCAGACCGGCGTTGGTGACCTGAAACACCGCCTCGTAGGTCAGGGTGCCGGAGCGCGACACGATGCCGACCCGTCCGGGGGTGTGGATGCTGCCCGGCATAATGCCGATCTTGCATTCGCCCGGGGTAATGATGCCGGGGCAGTTGGGGCCGATCAGCACCGCCGGATGGCCCTGTAGGGTCGCCGTGACCCGCAGCATGTCGAGCACCGGGATGCCCTCGGTGATGCAAACGATGACCCGGATCCCGGCGTCCGCCGCCTCCAGGATGGCATCCGCCGCATAGGCGGCCGGCACATAGATCATGGTGGCGTCCGCGCCGGTCGCGCGCACGGCGTCATGGACGGCGTCGAAGACCGGCCGGTCCAGGTGGTGCTGACCGCTTTTGCCGGGGGTCACGCCGCCCACCAGGTTGGTACCATAGGCGATGGCCTGTTCGCTGTGAAAGGTGCCCTGCCTGCCGGTGAAGCCCTGGCAGATGACCCGAGTGTGTTGATCGACCAGAACGCTCATGCTCGCCCCTCAAAATGCGCCGCGGCCGCGGCCGCCTTGTCTGCCGCCTCGTCGAGACTCCGCGCCGTCTGTATCGCAAGCCCGCTCGCCGCCAGCATCGCGAGCCCCAGGGTGGCATTGGTCCCCTCCAGGCGCACGATCACCGGGGTGTGCGTGTGGACCTTGCGCACCGCCTGCATGATACCGTCGGCGATCAGGTCGCAGCGCACGATGCCGCCGAAGATGTTGACCAGCACCGCCCGCACCTTGGGGTCCGAGAGGATCAGCGTGAACGCCTCGGCCACCCGCGCCGCCGTAGCCCCGCCGCCGACGTCCAGGAAGTTGGCGGGCCGGCCGCCGTGCAACTGCACCAGGTCCATGGTCGCCATGGCGAGCCCCGCACCGTTGACCATGCAGCCGATGTTGCCGTCCAGGCTGATGTAGCTCAACTCGTGGGTGCGCGCCGCGGCCTCGCGTGGGTCCTCTTGGGTCGAGTCACGCAAGGCCTCCAGGTCCGGGTGGCGGTATAGCGCGTTGTCGTCCAGGTTGACCTTGGCGTCCAGGGCGAGCAGGGCGCCGGCGCGCGTCACCACCAGCGGATTGATCTCCACCTGAGTGGCGTCGGACTCCATGAAGAGCCGGTAGAGCCCGCCCAAGAGTCGGCCGAGTGCCTCGATCTGCTCCCCGCTGAGACCCAGCACGTAACTCAGTCGCCGCACGTGGAAGGGTTGCAGTCCGCTCGCCGGGTGGATCCGCAGTAGGATGATCCACTCGGGGGTCGTGGCGACCACCGCCTCGATGTCCATGCCGCCCGCCGCGGAGGCCATAAAGAGGACCTGTCGGGCCCCCCGATCCACTAGTACACTCAGGTACAGTTCCCGCTCAATCGCCGTCTGCTCCTCGATCAGCAGGATCGCGACGGGCAGCCCCGCGGGTCCGCTCTGGTGGGTGACCAAGCGGCTGCCGAGCAGATGGCGGGCCTGGGTCGCCGCTGCGGCGGGGCTGTCCACCAGCACCACGCCGCCGGCCTTGCCGCGTCCGCCCGCGTGCACCTGGGCCTTAACCACCCAGCGTGTGCCGCCGAGCCAGCTGCAGGCCGCCGCGACCGCCTCTGGTGTTGCGGCGGTCACACTTGCGGGAACTGGGATGTCGTATTCTTGGAATAGTCGTTTCGACTGATATTCGTGCAGGTTCATCGGTGCTCGGGCGGTTCCCTGGGACGACGGCCACATGGCCGCATCCGCTCTATTCTGATCTAATTCGGCAGCGGCTGCCAAAGAAGCCGCGCGGCGGCGGCTGCCGCGGCGTGCCGAGGCGAACAGAGCGGGTGCGCCGATCCCTGTGAGACGATCGGCGCATCGTCGGCCTCACCCCTGCTCGGGTACCGGAGTGCCCTCCACTTTGCGCCTTTTGTTATGAGAGCCCACGTCATGTCAAGTGACAAAGACCAAGACCCAGGCTCCGCCAGCCCCAAACCCAGCACACCCGCGGCGGGTCCATCCGAGCGCGAGCGCTGGAAGCGCGGCCGATTCCCTACCTGGGAGTCCGTGCGCTGGCTGTTCCTCTTCCGTCTCGTGGTGATGGTGGGTCTGGTCCTAGTCTTCTCCCCGGCGGTGTCTGACCCGCTCCTCATCGAGGTCGACGCAGACCTAGCCTGGCGGGTCCTGGTGGTCTACGCAATCCTGGTCCTGGCGAGCGGAATCAACCTTTATGCGCAGTGGCCAAGCCGGCAAAATCAGGTCTATCTGGCTATCTTTGTCGACCTCATCACCTTTACCCTAGTGATGCACGCAGGCGGGGGCGTCGACAGCAGGCTCGGTGTCCTGTTGGCCGTCGCGGTGGCCGCGGGGGCCTGTTGATGGAGGGCCGGCTGTCACTCCTGTTCGCCTCCTTCGCCTCGCTCGCGGTCATCACCGAGCAGACCTACGCGCTGATCACGGGGCAGGCGATGAGTGCCTCGTACACGCAAGTCGGGGTCCTGGGCCTGATGTTCTTCACGGTCGCCCTGCTCGCCCATGTACTCTATCGCCGGGTGCGCCTGACCGAGGAACTGGCGGCCCGTCGCAAGGTGGACATCGACGACCTGTCAAAACTCAACGAGTTCATCATTCAAGACATGGCGATCGCGATCGGGAGGGTGGTGATCGACGGCGAACGTAAGGTCAAACTCATGAACCAGGCGGCCAGGGATATGGTCAATATCCCGGAGCCCGCGCCCGAGACCTCTCTCAAGGAGGTGTGTGCGGACCTGGAGGACTGGCTCTTGGACCATATCCGCCCGACCGCGCCCCAAATGGAGGTGATCCGGATCGGCAACCGTGAGCTCAAGCCCGCGCGCCAGCACTTGGGCTATTTCCGGGCCGCGGGCGTCATGCTCTACCTGCGCGATAACCAGGGGCTGATCAAAGAGGCCCAGCAGATCAAGCCGGCGTCGCTCGGTACTCTCACGGCCAGCATCGCCCACAATATCCGCAACCCGCTGAGCGCCATCTCCCACGCCGGCCACACGCCGGCCAGCTCCTGGGGGAGACCAAGGGCCTGTCGCCCGACGACCGCCATCTGCTCGACATCATCCGCCGCAATTGCGGTCGCATCGACGAAATCGTGCGCAGTGTCCTGCAACTGTCCCGGCGCCATCAGTTGGACTCCCAGCTTACCGAGCTGGTCGCGGGTGGCTGGAGGAGTGCTGCGACGAATTCCGCGAGTCCCACGGTCTGCCTTCCGACCACTTGCTGCTCGAGTTCGAGCTCCTGCCAATCTCCGTGGGGTGGACCCACGCCACCTCTACTAGATCGTCTCCAACCTGTGCGAAAACGCCGTGGTGCATGCGGGGAGTCCGGATCACTCGGCCCACATCCAGGTGCGCGTGAGCCGTGCCGAGGGCTAGGACCGGGCACGGATCGAAGTCAGCGACGACGGTCCCGGCGTCGATCAGGACTCCGCCGGCGACATCTTCAACCCCTTCTTCACCACCAAGTCCAGCGGCACCGGGCTCGGGCTCTACATCGTCAGGGAACTGGCGGAAACCAATGGCATCCGGCTCAAATACCGGCGGGAGCGACCGCGCGGCAGTTGCTGTCGCCTGGTGTTTACGGCATGACGGCGGCGGTGTCTTGCGCGGACCGGACGACCGCGCTCCGCCGTTCAACTGGCGGCGGGACAGTGCCCAAGCGGCGCCGCGAACCGCTACAATCGAACCACGATCGGCAACTCACCAGCACCGGGAGCGCACCGGCATGAATAAGGCCCACGCCCTCGTCGTCGATGACGAGGCCGACATCCTCGATCTGCTCAAGATCACGCTGGCCCGCATGGACGTGCAGGCGACCACCGCCATGATCGTGGCCGAGGCCAAGACGGCGCTGCAAGCCCGGCGCTTCGACCTGTGCCTCACCGACATGAACCTGCCGGACGGCAGCGGGATCGATCTGGTGCCCTTCATCGCGAAGCACCACCCCAACCTGCCGGTCGCCATGGTCACCGCCCACGACAGCATAGAATCGGCCGTCGCCGCGATGAAGGCCGGTGCCTTTGACTTCTTCTCCAAGCCTGTGGATCTGCAACTGCTGCGCCGCCTGGTGGGCTCGGCGCTCAAGTTGCGCACCCAGGTGCGCACCCAGGGCACTGCCGCGGAGGCCCGCACCGAGAGCGGCACGCGTCTGCTCGACGACTCTTCCAAGGTGGAGGAGATCCGCCGCCTCATCGTCAAGCTGACCCGCAATCAGGCGCCGGTCTTCATCACCGGGGAGAGCGGCACCGGCAAGGAACTGGAGGCGCGTCTGATCCACGCCCAGGGCCCGCGGGCAGAGGGCAATTTTGTGGCGGTCAACTGCGGCGCCATCCCCCAGAAGCTGGTGGAGAGCGAACTGTTCGGCCACAAGAAGGGCAGCTTCACCGGTGCGGTGGCCGACAAGGAGGGGCTGTTCCAGGCGGCCGAGAGCGGTACCCTATTCCTGAACGAGGTGGCGGACCTGCTCCTGCCCGCCCAGGTCAAGCTCCTGCGGGCCATCCAAGAGAAGAGCGTGCGACCGGTGGGCGCCCAGCAAGAACTGGCGGTGGACGTGCGCATCATCAGCGCCAGCCACCGGGATCTGAACGAGGAGGCCTTCCCGAGCAATGTGCGTAAGCTGGAGAACGTGCTGGAGCGCGCCGCACCGCGCTCTGCGACGGCTTCATCACCGACGCCCATGACCTCTATCTGCCGCAGACCGAGGCCCAGGTCTCGGCTGGGTCACGCACGGAGCCCGAGGTCCCCCTGGAGGACTACCTGGAGGAAGATCGAGCGCCACGCCATCCTCAAGGCCCTTGACGACACCCGCTGGAACCGCACCGCGGCCGCCAAGAAGCTTGGCATGACGCTGCGTGCCTTGCATTATACGTCTCTCATGTGAGATTCCGGTTTAGTCGCGGCAGGTTACCCGCCGCGACTAAACCGGAATCTCACATGAGAGACATATAATTTAATGACCGATCCCACCCAGGTACAGGACCACTCCCGTGCGCGCGACCCCTTCGTCGACTGGGTGCGCCAGGCGACCCCCTACATCCACGCCCACCGCGGTCGCACCTTCGTCATCTGCTTCGGCGGGGAGGCGGTGGCCGACCCCGGCTTCGCGCACCTGATCCATGACATCGCCCTGCTCCACGGGCTCGGGGTGCGCGTGATCCTGGTCCATGGAGCGCGGCCCCAGATCGAGGCGCGCCTGAGGGAGCGCCACAGCGAACTGCGCTACGTCAACGGGCTGCGCATCACCGATGGCACCGCGCTCGCCTGCGTCAAGGAGGCCGCCGGGGTGGTGCGGGTGGAGATCGAGGCCCTGCTCTCGATGGGGCTCGCCGACTCCCCCATGGCCGGTGTCCGGATCCCGGTCGTCTCGGGCAACTTCGTCACCGCCCGGCCCATCGGAGTACTGGACGGGGTCGACTACCGCCAGACCGGGGTAGTGCGGCGGGTGGACCGCCAGTCGCTGATGCAGCGCCTGGACGCCGGGGCCGTGGTCCTGATGCCGCCGCTGGGCTATTCGCCCACCGGCGAGGTCTTCAACCTCAGCGCCGCGGACGTGGCGCGTTCCGCGGCCATCGCGCTCAAGGCCGATAAGCTGATCTTCCTGACCGAGGAACCCGGGGTTCGCGACGCCGCCGGCGCGCTGGTCTCCAATGTCCTAAGCGGCGAGGTCGAGTCACTGCTCGCCGCGCCCCCGGGCCCCGCGCCGCACGAGGCGGCGGGAAGGCCCGTGGGCTTCACCGAGGACCTGGCCCAGGCCCTGCGCGCCGGGGCCGACGCCTGCATCCACGGGGTGCAGCGCGTCCACCTCATCGACCGGCATCGCGACGGCGCCCTGTTGCGGGAGCTCTACACCCGCGACGGCAGCGGCACCCTAATCACCGGTCAGTCTTACGAGGGGCTGCGCCCGGCGCGTGCCGAGGACGTGACCGGGGTCCTGGAACTGCTGCGCCCTCTGGAGGAGCGCGGGGTCCTGGTGCGCCGCTCCCGCGAGCGGCTGGAGTCGGAGATCGACCGCTTCTTCCTGATGGAGCGCGACGGGCTGGTCATCGCCTGCGCCGCGCTCTATCCCTATCCGGACCAGGGCATGGGCGAACTCGCCAGCGTTGCCGTCCATGCCGACTACCGCGGCGGCCGGCGCGGCGACAAGCTCCTGGAGCACATCCAGACCATCGCCCGCACCCGCGGGCTCAGACGGCTGTTCGTCCTCACCACCCAGACCGCCCACTGGTTCCAGGAGCGCGGCTTCGTCCCCGCGCCCCGAGAGTCCCTGCCGCCGGAAAAACAGGTGCTCTACAATGAGCGGCGCAACTCCCTTGTCTTCATCAATGACTTGGGCGCCTGAGCAAAAAAGGTTGCGCTCCCCTTGCCGGAAGCCCCCGCGCTTCGGCTATCCTCTGCGTCCACCAAGCGGCACCAGACTCCACCACCCAGGCCCCAGGAGACAATCCACATGTCCGAATCCCATCCCTCGCTCTACAAGGTCTTTACCTGGGTACTCCTGGCGGCCCTGATCGGGGTCTATACCCTCTACAACTGGTACACGGGCACTTTGAACCGGCGGCTCACCGAACAGGGCACCGTGGTCAGCGACACGGTGCTCAAGTTGGCCGACACTGAAAAACAACTCCAGGGCGTAGCGCAGAGCGAGCAGGGCCTGCGCACCCAACTCGCGACGGCCGAGGCGGGGCTCCAGTCGGCGACGGGGCAACTCGAGGAGGCGACCACCCAGACCACGATTCTGAGCAAGCAGGTCGAGCAGGACAAGCACGAGATCGCCGCGGCCGCGGAGCGCGAAAAGGACCTCCAGGCGCACATCGAGTCTATGGGCGCCGAGCACGAGGGAGCACGCAAGGAACTCGTCGGTCGGATGGAAAGCATACACAAAGCGCGGGCCAACCTGGAGCTCGCGCACCAGGCCAGCCAGAAGCGGATCGCGGACCTGGAAGCGGAGATCGCCCACCTCAACCAGCGTCTCACCGACGCGGACGCTCGCTATACCGCCAAGACTAAGGAGCAGGAGGCGCGGCTCAATGAGCGGGTCAAGTCCTACCGCGTCGCCCTAGAGGGCAGCGAGCCAGAGCGCGCTGCCCTGGTGAATCAACTGGAGGAGCAGGCCACCGCGGAGCACGCCGCCCTGACGCAGGCGCAGGAGCGCCGGCAAGCGGACCTCGAAGAGGCCGCGCAGATGCGTAAGGCTGCGGAGGCAGAACTGGCCGCCCGCTTGGCCGAGGTCCAACAACAGGCCGATGCCCAGGCCCAGGCGGCCGCCGCGGCGCAGGAGGCCAAGGCGGCCGCGGACGAAGCCTTGACCGAGGCGCGCGGCAAGGTCGCCGCCCTCACCGAGGAGACGCAGGGCGCGCATGACGCCCTGGCCGCGCTGGAGCAGAAATACGAGCAGGCGGTAGCCGAGCTGCGTGCCGAACTCGACCAGGCCGGCCAGACCCTGACCACCGTGCAGGGGCAACTCAGCGCCGCGGTGGCCGCGGCAACCCAGGACCGCGACACCCGCGACGGGCAAGCCAAGCTCGCGGAACAGCGCATCGGCGAACTGGAGCAGGACCTGAAGTCCGCCCAGTCCCGCTATGAAGAGACCCTGACCGAGGCGCAGCGGACGCTGGAGCAGGCACGCGCCGAGGCCCAGCAGCAGACCGAGCAGACCCTGGCCGCCGAGCGGGCCAAGGCCGAAGCGGCGCGCGCGGCCGAGCGCGACCGGGCCGCACAGGCGCTCGATCTCGAACGCCAGGCCAAGGCCGTGGTGATGACCCAGGCCCATGGGCTCATCGGCCGCTACGCGGAGATCAAGGCCCAGCAGACGCCGCGCGGCATGTTGGTCAACCTGAGCGATGAGCAACTGCACTTCCCCACCGGGGCGGCGACCCTGCCCAAGGGGCCGGTCGCGAGCCTGGACCGGATCAGTGCCCTGCTGGGCGAATACCCGAACCTGAGCGTTCGCATCGAGGGTTACACCGACAGTTCGGGCGCCGACCAGACTAACCTCACTCTGTCCCAGGCCCGCGCCGAGGCGGTCCGGGCGGGCCTGATCGCGCGCGGCGTCGCCGCCGAGCGCCTCAGTGCCGAGGGCTTCGGCAAACAGCGTCCGCTCGCCGAGAACAGCAGCGCCGCCGGCCGCCGCAAGAACCGCCGGGTCGAGGTCTATCTGATCGAGCCGGCGCCCTGAGGCGAAGATTAAGAATGGCTCTCACGGAGACACCGAGAAAAAGAGACTGTGGAGGAAGCGCAATTGCTGTCCGCCGCGTTCCGCCTTACCTTGATTATGGCGCTGCACGGCGCGGGCAAAACAGTCTCGCGGGGTTACTCCCAGCCGCTGAGCTTACGATGACGGCTTTGATATACACGTCTCATCTGAGATTATCGCTCATGACCCTAGCGTAACCGGCCGACGTCGATATACTATCGTCCCTATGCT
>JADNEJ010000639.1:3072-8927 GCA_016292295.1 Candidatus Thiodictyon intracellulare | reverse complement strand
CCAATTTCTCACCCGTGGACTGGACAACGTCCAGGGCGAGTGGACGCTGGTCTGCTTGGCGTGGAACCTGAAACGGATGACCGTATTACGTCTGTACTAAGGGGAACACTGCGGAAAACTGCGTTTCTAGCCGAAAACCGCGTCTTTTTTGCCACAAAAGCCCGTCCAAGGGCCTCAGACGGTGGCGCCGGTCGCTAAGTCCGACAGGCTGCTAAAATGCGCGCCTCGATGGGGTTGAGTAGGGGTTCGTTCAGGTCGACGGTCCTGGGTGGAGGCTCGCGTGGTGGAGGGGCCGATCAGTCGAGCGGCAGGACCCGCAGTTCCACCTGTGCCTGGGTGCTGCGCTGTCCCTGTTCAGCATACAGGGTGCCGGTGTCGCGGACGGACGCGGTGTCGTTGTGCAGTGCCACCGGTATCCACTCCCCGAGGCGGCCCTGCATCCGGGCCTCAACGTCGCTGGTCTGAAGCGACCCATGGGCCCCGGGCGAGTCGGCGCAGGTCTTGACCTCGAGGACCATCTGGTCGCCCTGGAACCGCGGCACCACATAGAAGCCACTCTCGCTGCGCTGGTAGCCGCTGCTCTCGCGGATGACGGTGCCCCCCGGTCCGGCCGCCAGTTCCCGGTAGGCCAAGGGCCGCTCCTGGCCGATGGCGATGAAGGCCGGGTGCCCGTCCAGGGCGCGGACCTCCTGACTGAGGTCACGGCTAGCGGACTGGCGCTCGGCCCCGACCTCAAGCCCGCCGCTCGGCCCGGGTCGGCCGCGGCGCCCCTGGTTGGCGCCCCAGGCGTCGCCGCGCACTGCGATGCCGGCCCCGCTGGTCGTGTCCGCGCGGTCCTGGCGGACCTGGATCAGCAGGCTGCGCGCCGGTCGGCCCAAGGTGATCAGGGCGCGGCGGATCTCGGCCAGGGGCGCGAGGATCGGTATCAGTTCCTCGGGGAAGCGTGAATGCAGTTCGATCATTTCCAGTGGATAGTCCGCAGCCGCGCTCCCGGCGCAGAGGGCGGCGAGGAGCAGGCCCGGGGCGCCTCAACGGCCGCCCCAGCGCCTGCTAGAGATCGATGCGGCGCAGTTTAATGTCTTCATCGCTGTGCTTCCAGATTGCTTCAAAATCAGCGCGCAGGCGCCGCGCCGGGCGCCCGCCACTCCACCAGGGCCTCATGGCGGTCGACGAGTCGGCGCAGACAATAGTCCGTGCCGTCGCTGATGAGAAAAGCGCCCAGCCGGGTGCGGAAGTCCTCTCCCATCCGTCGGATCGCGATGTGCGACGGCAGGCGGCGGCCCAACCCGATCAGGCGGTGCCCGGTGCGCACCGGGGTCAGCGGCTCGAACACCAGCACTCGCGCCGGGCACTGGGAGCGGGCCAGGACGAGGCGCTGCACCGCGTCCAGACAGGAGCCTTGATCCTACAGATAGGGGTCCAGATCACGGCTGAAGATCAGCAGTTCCCGGTGTGCGTCCGCGGCCAGACGCAGGCACGCCTCTCGGATCGACGGGTGGGGGATTGGTGTTGCACGGTCATCTCCTGTCCGGGGTGGCGGGTTCAGGGTTCGGGTCATGGGAACGAGGCCGTTCCGCTGCGATGATCCCATAGTGCCCGTGATTGTAGAGCGTACAGAGGACCTCCAGGCAGGCGGGTTGATCCAGCCAGGGTGCCAACCAGTCCTACTCAAGTGTATGCGACTCACACAGCAGTTGCGCGAAGCCGCGGCATGCCGACGGCAGCCGGTGGGTCTCGCCGCCGACGAACAGGAGCAGGGGCGCCCGGTCCAAGGCGCTGAACAGGACTCGCGAGGGTCCACGCGCGAGCTCGCCGCGCCGCTCGATCAGGGTGCGCAGGTCAAGCGAGGTCAGGGGGGCCGGCGTCGGCGTGACCGCCAGATGCCCCTTAGGTTTGCTCAGATGGGCACCGAACCAGGCGGCGAATGCCTCGTCGTCGGCCCCGTCCAGGGCCCCCTCGATACAGCGGTGGATCTGCCGCAGCACGTCCGCCGGGACCTCGCCACGATGGTGATGCGGTTGCAGGTCGGGGTCCCGGTAGCGGGCCTGGGGTAGGCGCTTCCTGATGGCGTGGTCGCACCAAGCACTGGCCAGTTCCTGCCAGTGCGGCGCGCGCAGTGTGACGGACCAGGTCATGCCGGGACCCTCGGCGATCCCCCAGTGTGGTATCCCGGCGGGCAGATAGAGGCAGTCCTCGGGCGCCAGCACCCACTGGTCGTGTGCCAGGATCGGCAGATCCAGGCCGGGAACGCATGGGGCCGCGGAGTCCGGGTGAGGATCGATACGCCAGCGGTGGCGGCCTTCGGCCTGGATCAGGAAGGCGTCGTAGTTATCGACCTGAGGCCCTACCGAACCCTGATCCGCGGCGAGGCTGAACATTACGTCGTCCAGCCGCTATAGTCGTCCAGCCGCTATAGCGGAAGGAAATCGAAGCAATCGAGCAGCAGGGCGACATCCGGGACCAGCTTGTCGACATCGCGCACCTGCAGAGTCCAGTGGGACTCCGGCAGGGTGGCGAACAGGGCCTCATCGAAGGGGCCGCGCCGCACCTCCCAGGAGCGCACACTCCGCTCGAGGACGAGACGCGACTCCACCCCAGTGCATCGGCCAGCCCGGCCAAATCTCCGCCGCACAGGGCCAAGCGCAAGCCGGGCAGGGCATCGCGCATCAGCAGCGGCCAGCGCTGCCAGAACTCGCGCAGAAAGTCGGCGGCAGTGAGTCCAGGCGGAAATTCGAGTCGCGTTGGTATGGTGCTAGACATCGGTCTTATTGATCAGGGTGTAACAGGCGTTGACGGGACTTGGCCGACGCCGACCGGACGCCCCCGGGGTCGCCTCCTGTCCGGCTACGGTTAAAATACGGCTCTGGGTCGATAAAACAACAGCAGAGCCCGCCTGGAGGTCCGATATATTGCCGAATAGCAGGCGTTTTGCGGACTCTCCTGTTGCGCTTGATGCTTGTGCGTTGCAAATATGTCGCTGCGAGGAAAAAAAGTTGCACTTTTGTATGCGTGGTAGGCTAAAATCTCAGCGTCCGAATGTTCAGTCAGCAGACCTTGCCCAGGTTCTGCCCACCGCAACCGCCGCGTCGGGAGTTCGGCGAGGTGGCAACCAAGGTAGCGCGGCGCTAGCACCCAGGTCCGATGTGGCTTTTTCCCGGCTTGCTGGACCGCCAAGCTGCATTCTCGACCGAACTCCCTCAACTGATCGCAACAGGAAACACAAGATGCGCAAAGACAAAAAGACCTTCCGCGTCGTCGCCCTGGCCGCCCCGCTGGTTATGGCCACCATGCTGGCGGCCCCGGTCAGCGTCAACGCTGCCGATTCGATTGGCCTCTACTGGAAGGCTGCGCCGACCAACACCGCCTGGGTCAACTCCTCCGGCGAATGCTGGCAGGGGCAGGACGGCGAGAAACTGGCCCCCTGCGCCGAAACCTTCGTCCCCCATGCCCCGCTGGTCATGCGCCTGCTGTTTGAACTGGACCGTTACCAGCTCAACCAGATCCGCAACCCCCAGGAACTGCGTAAGCTCGATGACCTGATCAAGGAATTCCAGACGACCCCGCGTGAAGAGGTGATCACCATCGTCGGTCACACCGACAAGCTGGGCAGCCTGGAGCACAACCAGGTGCTAAGCGAGAACCGCGCCGAAACTATCAAGCAGTATATGATCGATCACGGTTACCCTGCCCGCGCTATCCAATCGGTCAAGGGCGTGGCCTGGGAGGGCGGCAACGATGTCGCCACCGACGGTGCCGTCATCGACCTGGGTCCCCTGGAGAACAATCCCCTGCGCCGCCGCGTGGTCGTGACCGAACTCGGCCCGGACGCGCTCAAGCAATTCTCCCAGTAGTCGTTCGGTCCCGGATCGGTTCCAGGGCGCCGATCCGGGGCTATCTTGGGAATCCGTCGCTGCCGGGCGTCTGCGTCCCCGTCCCCATCGGAACCACGGCCTGTCGCTGACCCTTTTGGTCTCGGTACGATTTACTGCGGTCGGAAGACAAGGATGACACCCCTCCAATAAGCCTCATCCCCCCCGACGGAGGCTTAAAGGACGACCGGTCCCCGGGTTTCCCGGGGACCGGTTTTTTTGCTCCCCGAGGCGGTTGCACCAAGGCGAAAGTCTTGCTAATCATCATTCGGCAGCGCGATGGCCCGCGCCTGCGCGGCCGCGTTCCCGATATAAGTGGCGGGGGTCAGTTCGCGCAACTGTGCCTTGGCCGCGGCCGGGATCTCCAGCGTGTCGATGAAGGCGGTCAGGGCCGCGGCGCCAATGTGCTGGCCGCGGGTCAGTTCCTTGAGCCGCTCATAGGGCTCGGCGACGCCGTAGCGGCGCATGACGGTCTGGATGGGCTCGGCCAGTACCTCCCAATTGGCCTCCAGGTCCGCCGCCAGCCGGTGCGGGTCCGCCTCCAGCTTGCCGATCCCCTTCAGCGCCGATTGCAGCGCGATGCTGGTATGGGCGATGCCCACTCCCAGGTTGCGCAGGACCGTGGAGTCAGTGAGATCCCGCTGCCAGCGCGAGATGGGCAGCTTGCCGGCCAGGTGTTCGAGGATGGCATTGCCGATGCCTAAGTTGCCCTCGGCATTCTCGAAATCGATCGGGTTGACCTTGTGGGGCATGGTGGACGAGCCAACTTCTCCCGCCACGGTACGCTGTTTGAAGTAACCTAGCGCGATGTAGCCCCAGAGGTCGCGACACAGGTCCAGGGCCACGTTGTTGAAGCGGACCGTCGCGTCGAACAGTTCTGCCATGTAGTCATGGGGCTCGATCTGGGTGCTGTAGGGGTTCCAAGTCAGCCCCAATGACTCGACGAAGGCCCGTGCGACGGCGGCCCAATCCAGCCCTGGGTAGGCGACCAGATGGGCGTTGTAGTTACCAACGGCGCCGTTGATCTTGCCGAGCAGGTAGACCGCCGCGACCCCTTCGTGCTGGGTGCGCAGGCGGTGGCAGAGGTTCGCCATCTCCTTGCCCAGGGTGGTCGGGGTGGCCGGCTGACCATGGGTGCGGGCGAGCATGGGCAGGTCCGCGTAACGCAGCGCCAGGTCGCGCAAGGCCGCGATCAACGCGTCCATCAGGGGCAGCAGGACCCGGTCGCGGCCCTCCCGGATTATCAGGGCATGTGCCAGGTTATTGATATCTTCTGAAGTGCAGGCGAAGTGGATGAACTCGCTGACCGCCGCCAACTCGCGATTGTCGGCGATGCGTCCTTTCAGGAAATATTCCACCGCCTTCACGTCATGATTGGTGGTGCGCTCGATATCCTTGACGCGCTGCGCGTCCTCCAACCCGAAGTCCCGCGCGATGCCCTCCAGCAGGTCGAGGGCCGGGCCGGACAGTTCCGGTACCTCGGGGATCGCGGAATGCCGCGCCAGGGCCTGGAGCCAGCGCAGCTCCACCAGTACGCGCTGGCGGATTAGCCCGTACTCGCTGAAGATCGGGCGCAGGTCCGCGGTCTTAGCGCCGTAGCGCCCGTCGACCGGGGACACGGCAGTCAGCGCGGTTAGCTCCAGGTTCAATGCTTGGGTCATCAATGGTTCCGGGGTCAGTCAACTCGGTTTTTCGGATCGGCCACGGGTTCCTTTGAGCAGCCCGATGCGTACACGTATAGTATTAGCCAGCCGGCACGGTCTTCGCGGCGCGGCCAGTGGACCTTGGTGCGCCCGTGCGGACCTGCACTGCGGTTGCCTCGGCAGTTGCCTCGGCAGTTGCCTCGGCAGTTGCCTCGGCGCCTCGCTGACGGGCTCCATCGCCTGATCAAAATAGCTGCAACCGGGCCGCAGTGTGTCCTTTTTCACCTTGAAATCGATCGGGTTGACCTTGTGGGGCATGGTGGACGAGCCAACTTCTCCCGCC
>JADNEJ010000639.1:0-2972 GCA_016292295.1 Candidatus Thiodictyon intracellulare | reverse complement strand
CCATCGCCTGATCAAAATAGCTGCAACCGGGCCGCAGTGTGTCCTTTTTCACCTTTCCGTAGAGGCGCCAAACCCGCCAGGCATAGGCTAGCAGCCCGGTGTGGTGCCCCACATCCTCACTGACGCGCCTTGGGTAGAAGACCCAGGGGCGTTCCCGGGGCAGTTCCGGCCGGCGTTCGGTCCAGACCTTGCGGCGCAGAAACCCGCCCTGGAGCGGGTGCAACCGCACGAGCTTCAAGTACCCATAGAACTCCAGGGCAACCTCCATGATTCGCTTTTGATTGCGGTCGAAGGCCGCGGCGCTCCGCATCAGGGTCTCCAGGTGCGCCATGGAGTAATAGCTGTCCCAGGCCGCGCGATAGACCACTTGCCATTGCGCCTTGGTCATCTGCGGATAGGTGATGCAGACGTGCTCCGGTCATAGACGCTGAGATCCAGGTCCAGCGGTGCGCCTTGTGCGTGGCCCAGGATGTAGCCGCAATAGGTGGTCACCCGCTGCCGCTGCCGCTGCCGCTGCCGCTGCCGCTGCTACGCAAGCAGCATGGCGCGGTAGTTGGCGATCTTGTTCTGTTTCTTGTTGGTCGATTGGAGGCTAGCCGGATTGATGTTCTCCAGCCCCAGGAAGACCCGGGAGACGCCTGCCGCCCGGGCCTTGGTGACGAAGCCCGGCAGGGTGTGACACATGGTGTCCACCTGGATCGTGAAGTTGAACTTGACCCCGAGTTCGCGCCGGAGCGCGGCGACGTGGTCGAAGATCGCCTCCCAGCTGCGGTTGCTAGAAAATTTATTGTCGGTGATGAAATAGTGCCGGATGCAGTGCCGGATGCCGTGGGCCACGTTGGCATGCAGCGGCGCTCAATGTCGTCCGGGTCATGGAAGCGGGATTTTCGCCCCTGGACATTGATGATGGTGCAGAGACTGCACAGGAAGGGGCAGCCGCGTCCGACGTCGAAGGTACCGGGCATGGAGGCGTAGCGTCGCGCCACCGCCGGCGGGAGGCAGGGCAGGTGCTGACCTTGCAGTTGCGGCAACTGATCCATGAAGTTGTAGAGCGGCGCCAGACGCCGTTCGTAGGCCGCCTGCGGCAGGTCCGCGAAGTGCCCCTCCGCCTCACCCGCGAACAGTGTGATGCCGAGCGCCATCACCTCCTGCAACTCCCTGGGGATTTGCGGCAACATGGCCAGCACACCGCTCACATGAAAGCCGCCGATCGCGACCTGAAGTCCGGCCTGGCGGAAACGTCGCGCCAGATCCATGGCGCGGGGGAACTGGTTGGATTGAACCCTCACTAGACACACCAGGCCCCCGCCGGGGTTACGCTCGACGCGGTGGACGATCTGCCCCACCGGCACCACCGTGTTGGTCTCGTCATACGCGTTGGCGACGATCGCAACACCCGCACTCAGGGCCTCGGCCTGGTTGGCGTTGCGCGCGAGGCCGTAGAGGCGCGCCAGCGAGTTGGATGGAATCCACGCCTTGACCCACTGGATCACATAGCCGTCATCGTCATAGTGGGACGGCTTGATGAGCTCCAGTTGGAAGCGGTTGGTCGGTCTGGTGCTGTGCATGAGTGACCCCTGTCGCTGCGGCAACGCAATGGCCGCTGCGCCGCCGTCCAAACACGAATCATAGGCCTGCCACCTTACCAGAGAAACCCCGCCTCCGTCTGTGCCGCTGACGCGTAGAAGAAGACGCTGACTCGCCCTTGGAGAGTGGCGAATCGGCGTCTTCTCGGTTCCGCGTCTTGCGCGTCCCTCTGAGTCCCTCTGAGTCCCTCGGCGGTCTTGGGTTTTTTTGGTTTAGTTCGAGGTGCGGCCTTCGGCGCCTGTTGGGGGTTTGGTCGTGCCGCCTGTCTGTGCGTTTTTCGGCATCGCCTCTCTTTCTGTCACTGTAGTCTAAGCATTCGTCATGCTAGATATGCAGACGAGAAAAAGCAGAGGGTTGCGCCCCGTTCAAGGGCAACGTGACGAAGCACGCAGTCAACAGGTGATGCGCTTGGTTCGATCTGCCCAGCGGTGCGAGTGCGGCGCCGAAAGGTTGTGCAGGGGGCGGGTGTTTTCGCGGAGCGCCGCACTGTCTGGGTTCAGGAGGGGCGCGGCCAAGCACGCGGGGCGATGCCGAAGCGCCGTTTGAAGGCGCGGGCGAGATCGCGCCCGCTGTTGTCGACCCGGGGAACGCTAAGTCGCAGCGGCCTGGACCGGGTGCGCAAGGCGCACCCTGCTGTTCTGACTCGCCGGCCCATGCATCGGCAAGCAGGGCCTCCAGGGTGGCGGGGCCGGCGAGGGCTTGAAGGATGGTCTCGACCAGCGGGGCGGATTGCGACAGGCCCTGACAGAGGGCGTCCGGGTCCCTTTCGCCGGCGAGGATGCGTTGGACCACGCGGGCGAACGCGGCTGCGTCCCTACCCGCCTGGTTGGTCTGGCGCACGAGCTCGTCCGTGGCGGACTTGGCCTCTGCATGGCCCGCTGCCGTGCCCACCACCGCGGCGATCACCGGGGCGAAACCCCTGACCTCATGATGGGTCGTACCGGCGAAGCGGCGTTTCGACTCGCGGGCCTGCCGTCGGAATTCGCGGCCTTCGCGGGCCGCGACTGTCGGTCCGCAATCCGGGCCAGGATGTTGTATGTGGTTGTCGCCCCGGTTGGGCCATCGATCATCCCGCGCTCCTGCTTGATTCTCCCTGCCTCCCGATAGTGCCGCTCGGCTTGCTTCCACTGCCGCGCTTCATGACAAGGCCCTGCCAAGCTCGTACTCGGCCACTGCCTCTCTTGTCGGTTCCTTGAGCCGTTGGAACTGTGCAAGATTTTCCTCGTGACACCGCACTGCTTCAGCCCATTTGCCTTCCGCCAGCGCTAGCAGCCTATCGGACTTTGGGGCCCCGTCGGGGCGGCGGGTCCGGGACACTGTCGGGATCAACCCCGATGGCCGGAGTGCTACTGCCGATGCGCCGCTTCCACCCGATGGACCGCGAC
>JADNEJ010000663.1 GCA_016292295.1 Candidatus Thiodictyon intracellulare | reverse complement strand
CCAGTGCCGCCATACGCCTGCACCAGCACGCTCAGATCCAAGCCTTCCACCACCTTGACCACGTAGCGTGCCAGGCGGCCTTTGGACAGCCAGTCCTGCACCGACAGCGGTAGGGGCAGGTCAGCGTCGCGGTCCATCGGGTGGAAGCGGCGCATCGGCAGTAGCACTCCGGCTATCAGGGTTGATCCCGACAATGTACCGGACCCGCCGCCCCGACGGGGCCACGAAGTCCGACAGGCTGCTAGCCACTAGCCACTAACCACTAACCACTAACCACTAACCACTAACCACTAACCACTAACCACTAACCACATGCTCGTCTATCTCCACGGACTCAATAGTTCCGGCCGCTCGGCCAAGGCCGCGGCCTTGCGCGAGCGGCTGTCACCCTACCCGGTGCTGGCACCGGACTATCCGGCCCACCGCCCGCAGGCGGCGGTGGCGCGGCTCTCGGCCTTCTTCACGGACCTTGGACCGGCCTGCTCGGCCGTCGTCGGCAGTTCCATGGGCGGATTCTATGGTCAATGGCTGGCGCGCCGTTTCGCTTTCTCCCATCTCTTCCTGATCAACCCGGCCCTGATCCCCTGGGACCTGCTCCCGCCCCACCTGGGCGAGACCATGACCACGGCGGACGGAGAGACCTATCAGATCACCCGCGAGTTGGTCGATGCCACCCGCGCTTATGGCGTCGCCGACCCCTGCGACGGGGTGCCGACTACGCTCTTCCTGGACCGCGGCGACGAGGTGATCGACTACCGGGTCGCCGAGTCACACTATCGGCGCTGCGGTCGGCTGCTGATCTGGGACGGGGGTGACCACTCCTTTCAGCACCTGGACGAGGCAATCGACTGTATCCGCCCCCATTTGAGCGGGAAGCGACAGGAGTCGCAGCAGGCGGGCTGAGCCCAAAAACAGGCCGTCGTGCCGCCAATGCACTCACCGAGTGAATAAGCGTAACGCATCCACCATCCCGCCCGCGACACCGCGGCCGGGGGGGTGGATGTGGCGCGCCCGAGCGTCGGAGCAAGTCCGCGGCGCCGTGCCGCGCGCCTTAATCCGCCCTACCGGGGCCGGGCGGACGGCCCCGGCCGAGCTCAGGCAAGCAGCTGTTTCGCGATCAGGACCTCGCCCACATAGGTCCCGAGCGCCGCCCCCAGGCTGCTCAGCAGGAAGACGACGCAGACCCGCACCACTCGGTTGCGCCACTAGCCGCCGAGGGTCGCAGCATCGTGGCGCAGGCGGCTGAAATCCCCCACGCGCGGCGCCCGCAGCCACAGTTCCACCGCCCCGGTGACCATCCCGGCGCCGATGGCCGAGTGCAGCGTGGTCAGCGGTGCCGCGAGAAAGCCCGCCGCGATGGTCAGCGGGTGGCTGCCGGCGATCAGGGTGCCCAGAGCACAGAGCCCGCCGGTGATCAGAACCCAGGACAGGACTAGGTCCCAGCCCAGTTGCGGGCTCTGGATGAAGCCCCAGGCAAGCCCGCTCAGCACCAGGACCAGGATCAGCCTCGCGCAGGCGGGCCTACAGGTCCCCCGGGGCGGCGTCGAGGTCGCGGACGATGCCGGGCAGGTGGCCGGCCCCCACCACGGCCAGCACGCGTAGAACCCAGCCAGGCGCTCCGACTCCAGGCGCAGCTTGGCGGCCATATAGCGGTCATGCTCCGCGATCAGCGGGACGAAGGGGTCCTCGCGATCCTGGGCGAATTCGGCGAAGGCGGTCTCGAGCAGGTCCCCCTCCTTGAGCCGTTTCATCTCATCCGCGGTGACCTTCTCGCCTGCGAGCAGGGCCGTCAGGAGCCCGGCGAAGAGTGTGGCACGCCGCCACCAGCCCAGGCGCGCGGCGATGCGTCTCAAGGTCAAGCCGATCTCGCGGTCGATCAGCAGCACCGGCAGCCCCCGCTCCTGGGCCAGGCGCACGGCGATGCGCTGTTCGGCACCGGGTTCGATGTCGAACTGGTCGGCCAGGCGCTGCTGGTAGGCGGCCAGCGCCAGATTGGCCACGACCATATAGACTCGTCCCTGACGGATAACAGAGAACAGGTCCATGCGGGCCAATGCCTGGGAGTCGGTCAGGGCGGCGAAGCGGCTGCGGCACAGTTCCACCGCCACCGCGTCGTAGTTGCCGCCGGCTTTGATCATAATTCCGCCCACCTTGTTCAGTCACGGCGTCGTAATTCCATTGTAGAACATAGTTTTGTGCGCGCAAACTGACATGGGCCGGCCGGCCTTGGGCGGATTTTTGATCAAGGCCGTTGCCGCCCTCAATCAGCCGACTGACCTGCTCGACGCTGACCCGCGAGACATGGGCGGTGCCCAGCAGGGTGACGCGGGCCGCACCGAGGGTGTGCTCGCACTGTGGCTGCGCCGCCAAGGGCAGGGGCGGGGCAATGGGCGGTTGCGGCATGGGCGGGTCCTGGTCGGGCGCGAGGCGTGGCCGCGCCATCATACGGTGGGGCCTCGTTGGTGGGCCTGGGCCGATGCCGTAGAATCGCCGCCAGGCATGCGCGCGCCGCGCCGATTGCACCGCTGCGCCGGGTCGCTACCCTTACAATCTCGAGGAGCCAGAATAAAACCCCAACCGGTCGGCCGACTGATTCTCGTCCTGGCGCTCTGCGCCCTGGTCTGCAGCGGTTGCGTCGTTATGAACGACAAGCGCGCCCTGGCTCTCCAGGTCGCGACCGCCCGCTACGAGTCCGCGATCCGCTGGGGCTATTTCGAGATCGCTTACGGCTTCGTGGAACCCGCCCTGCGCAAGGGCAAGGACCTGCCGGCCCTGTACAAGGACCTGCGCCTCACGGGCTACGAGGTTGTACAGCAGCCCATGGAAACGGACTGAGGCAAGGCGACCCAGATCGTCACCATCGACTACCTCCATGAAGACCGCCAGAGCATGATGGCCCTCACCGATCGCCAAGTCTGGCAGTACGATAAGGATCTCAAAAACTGGTGGCTGGTCTCCGGACTGCCTGCGTTCAAATAGGGCGTTCACGTAGCGATCGGCAGGCGCGCAGCGCCCCGCCCTTTCCGTTTTCGCTCGCCGGGGGTACCCTCCCGCTTTGCGCCCCGCGCCTGCACTCGCGGCCGGCATCCCAACTCCAGAGGCTTCAGGTTGAATATCGACGCACTCAATGCCGATTTCGGGATCCCCGGGACCCTGCGCATCGCCGCGGGACGCGGCGGCCTGACCATGATCGAGGTCTATAACGGGCTGGCCAACGCCCTGATCTCGACCCACGGGGGGCAGATCCTGTTTTACTGCCCGGCGGGGGCGGCGGAGGACCTGCTGTTTGTCAGCGAGCGGGCCTGGTTCACCCCCGGCAAAGAGATCAAGGGCGGGGTCCCCATCTGCTGGCCATGGTTCGGGGCGGACCCGGACACTGCGGACCTGGACGTGTCGGACCGGGGCATCCATGGATTCGCGCGCCTGCTGCCCTGGTCCATCCTCGCCACCTCCGCCCTGCCGAGCGGTGCCACCCGCGTCACCCTGGGCCTGGCGGACGATGCCGACACGCGCGTCTTGTGGCGCCATCACTTCAACCTGCTGGTGGCGATCACCGTGGGGGCGACCCTGACGGTCGAGTTGATCACTCGCAATGCCGGCGACCGATCCTTCCAGATTACCCAGGGCCTGCACAGCTATTTCCGGGTTGGTGACGTCACCCAGGCGCGGGTCCTGGGGCTTGCGGGTTGTGACTATCTCGACAAGGCGGCCGGGGCCAATGATGCCATCCTCACCCAAGACGGTCCGCTCACAATTGCGGCCGAGGTCAACCGGATCTACGAATCCGCCCCCCCGGTCCTTACCATCGAGGACCCGGTGCTCGCGCGGCGTATCCGCATCGCGAGCCGCCATAGTGCCACCACCGTGATCTGGAACCCCTGGATCGCGACCGCCCGCGCCATGGCGGATCTGGACGACCGGGACTATCGGCTCATGCTGTGCGTAGAGACCGTCAACGCTGCCTCCGAAGTGATCGGGGTGCCGGGCGGCGGCGAGGCAAGGCTGGCGGCCGAGTACGCCATCGAGCCGCTGTAATGGGTGGACCGGCGGCACTGAGCGAGGCCCCCGACCGGCTCTGGCAGGAGTGGCTCGCGTGGGCGCGGGCGCAGGGCCGGATGCTACCGCTCGCCGCCGATCTGGAGGCCGCCAGGGCGCGGGTCTGGGAGGCGAGCGAATATGTCGCCCACGGCGCCGCCCGCTACCCGGCGGACTTCGCGGCCCTGCTGGATTCTGGCGACCTGGGGCGCGCCTATGCCCACGGCGACCTCGCCGCCCGGCTCGCCGCCGCACTGGTCGACAGTCCGGACGAACCCGCCCTGCACCGCGCCCTGCGGGTGGTGCGCCGCCGCGAGCAGACCCGCATCATCTGGCGCGACATCACCGGGCTCGCCGGGCTCGACGAGACCCTGGAGGACCTCTCGGAGCTGGCCGACTGCTGCATCCGCGCGGCGCTGGACCGACTCCAGGACTGGACCCGGGCCGAACTCGGCACGCCCCGCGACGCGCTGGGTCGCCCGCAGTGCCTGCTGGTCATCGGCATGGGCAAACTCGGGGCGCGCGAGCTCAACCTGTCATCGGACATCGACCTCATCTTCGTCTGCCCCATCCAGGGCCAGGTGACGGACGGGCCGCGCCCGCTCGACCAGCAGCAATTCTTCGTGCGTCTGGCCCAGCGCCTGGTCCAGGCCCTGAACGCCCAAACCGTCGACGGCTTCGTCTTTCGGGTGGACACCAGGCTGCGCCCCTTCGGCGACTCCGGCCCCCTGGTCATGAGCCTGGACGCACTGGAGGACTACTACCAGTCCCAGGCGCGCGAGTGGGAGCGCTACGCCATGATCAAGGCGCGGGTGCTGACCGGCGACCCGGCCGAGATTAGCGCCTTGGAGGACCTGTTGCGGCCCTTCATCTACCGGCGCTATCTCGACTTCGGCTCCATCGAGTCTCTGCGCGAGATGAAGCAGATGATCGCCAAGGAACTGCACAACAAGGGCATGGACGCCAACATCAAGCTCGGCCCCGGCGGCATCCGCGAGATCGAGTTCATCGGTCAGGCGCTCCAGTTGGTGCGCGGCGGGCGTGACCCGGCGCTGCAGGTCCGCCCCATCCGGCAGGTGCTGGCGCTCCTCGGCGAGCGCGACTTGCTGCCGGCCTATGCCGTCCCCCACCTGGACGCAGCCTATTGCTTCCTGCGCTTTGTGGAGAACCGCATCCAGGCCTACCGGGACAAACAGACCCACCTGCTGCCGTCCGACGACCCGGGCCGGCTGCGTCTGGCGCGCGCCATGGGCTTTCCTGACTGGGGCGTCTTCGCCGCGGTGCTCGAGGGACACCGGCGACGCGTCCAGAGTCAGTTCGACCAGGTCTTCAGCGCCCCCCAAGGCGAGACCGCGGGGCAGGACCCGAACCTGGTGGCGCTCTGGGACGGCTGCCTGGAGCCGCCGCAGGCGCTGGAGGTCTTGGCCGCCAACTACTTCACCGACCCCGCGGTCGCCCTGGCCCGCCTGACCGCCTTCCGCGAGGCTAGCGCCCGCAAGGGCCTGAGCACCAGGGGTGCGCAGCGCCTCCACCAGTTGCTGCCCCTGACGCTCCAGGTCATCGCCGCCAGCGAGGCCCCGGACCTGGCCCTGGAGCGGGTCCTCAAGGTGCTGGAGTCGGTGGTGCGGCGCACCGCCTATCTGGCGATGCTGATCGAGCGGCCCATGGCGCTCGCCCAGCTCGCCCGGCTCACCGGCATGAGCCCCTGGATCGCGGAGCAGATCGTCCGCCAGCCGCTGCTGCTCGATGAGCTGATCGACCCGCGCCGGCTCTATGCCCTGCACAGCCGCGCGGACCTGGAGGCGGAGCTCAATGCACTGCTCGCCCCCATCGACCCGAAGGACCTGGAGCAGCAGCTGGAGCGGCTGCGCCAGTTCGCCCACGGCAACATCCTGCGGGTGGCTGCCGCAGACCTGACCGGCGGCATGCCCTTGATGAAGGTCAGCGACTACCTGACCGAAATCGCCGAGGTCGCCGTCGGGCGCGTCCTGTCCCTCACCTTCGCCCACCTGATCGAGCGCCACGGCCGGCCCCCGGGGCTCGGCGCCGGGGAAACCGGGGTCCTGGTCCTGGGCTACGGCAAGCTCGGGGGGTTGGAACTGGGCTACGGGTCGGACCTGGACCTGGTCCTGCTCCATGGCGGCGACCAGCCGGGCGCCGACACCGATGGCCCCAAGCCCACCAGCGCCGAGCAGTTCTACAACCGGCTCGGCCAGCGCTTGATCCACATGATCACCGCCCGCACCCCCGCTGGCATCCTCTACGAGGTAGACATGCGCCTGCGCCCGGACGGTAACAAGGGGATGCTAGTGCGCTCGCTCGCCGCCTACGCGGACTACCAGGCGACGGCCGCCTGGACCTGGGAGCACCAGGCCCTGATCCGCGCCCGGCCGGTGGCCGGAGACCCCGGGCTCGCCGAGCGCTTCGCCGCCGTACGCCGCGCCACCATCTGCCGCCACCGCAACCCCGCCAAGCTGCGCGAGGACGTCCGCGCCATGCGCCAACGGATGCGCGAGACCCTGGACAAGAGCGGGCAGGGGCGCTTCGACCTCAAACAGGGACGCGGCGGTATTGCCGATATCGAGTTTATGGTTCAATACTCGGTCCTGCGCTGGGCCGCCGAGCACCAGGCCCTGGCCGACTGGGCGGACAATATCCGCCAGCTCGAGACCCTGGCCCGGCTGGCACTGCTGCCCGGTGCGGCGGCGGCCGACCTCACGGAGGCCTACAAGCGGTTACGCGGCGCTTATCACCGCAGCGCCCTGCAGGATCAGCCCAAGAGCGTCGCGGACGACCAATTGCTTCCGGAGCGTGAGCGTGTCCGCGAGCTGTGGCGAGAATTGATAGGGGATTAAAGTCCCCGGCGAACCTTATTTTAGATCAATGAAGCTGGGGCCACAGGTCCCGCCCTTCGGAGTAACAAATGGCAACGATGGCGGACCGTGACGGTTTGATCTGGCTGGACGGCGAGATGGTGCCCTGGCGTGAGGCCAAGATCCATGTCCTCACCCACTCCCTGCACTACGGCATGGGCGTCTTCGAGGGGGTCCGCGCCTATGAGACCGACCGCGGCGCGGCCATCTTCCGCCTCCAAGACCACACCGAGCGGCTGTTAAACTCCGCCCACATCTTCGCCATGCCCATGCCCTGTGATCGGGAAACCCTGATCGCCACCCAGTGCGCGGTGGTGGCTGAAAATAAGCTTGCCTCGGCCTATATCCGCCCCCTGTGCTTCTATGGCGCCGAGGGCATGGGCATCCGCGCGGACAACCTCGAGGTCCATTGTATCGTCGCCGCCTGGGACTGGCCATCCTACCTGGGCGAGGACAACATGAAAAACGGCATCCGCATCCGGGTCTCATCTTTCACGCGTCACCATGTGAATATCACCATGTGCCGGGCCAAGGCCACCGGCAGCTATGCCAACTCCATGCTGGCCCTGCAGGAAGCCGTGCGCGACGGCTATGACGAGGCCCTGCTGCTCGACACCTCCGGCTATGTCATGGAAGGCAGCGGCGAGAACGTCTTTATCGTGCGCGGGGGTGTCCTCTATACCCCGGACCTAACCTCCGCCCTGGACGGAATCACGCGGCGCACCGTCATGACACTGTGCGACGAACTGGGCCTCAAGGTGGTTGAAAAGCGCATCACCCGTGACGAGGTCTACATCGCCGACGAGGCCTTCTTCACCGGCACCGCGGCCGAGGTCACGCCGATCCGCGAGGTCGATGGCCGCCCCATCGGCAAGGGCGGGCGCGGCCCCATCACGGAGCGCCTCCAGGCACTCTATTTCGACCAGGTCCACGGCCGCCGGGATACTCACCCGGAGTGGCTGACCCTGGTCTGAACCCGCGCCCCGCGACCCGCTCGACGGAGGACCCGCATGTCACAGGCCATCACCAAAAACCCGCTCGGGACCGCACTAGCCGCGGCCCCCGCCGCAGTGCAGCCGCTCATCCCGGTCGCCCGCGACGACCTCCCGCTCGCCTGCCCGCGCCCGAGGGACAGCCTCTGGGACATGCATCCACGGGTCTATCTGCCCATCGCGGACGAACCCAACCATGAGGTGGTTTGTCCCTATTGTGGGGCGCGGTATCGGTTGGTCGATTAGACCCCTTCCGCCCGCTGGAGTCCCAGGCTTCAGCCTTGGCCGAGCGACAAAATACACTCTGGCCCTGGCCCCAGGAGCGGGACGGGGTTTGCGCCCCGTGCTGAACCTTTAGATGCCGAGAAATCCATACTATGACCCAGATCATCCTTGATTTCGACGCAGGCGCGATGTCGGCGCTACGCAAAGGCCCTGGCCAGTTGGAGAAGAAGGTCAAGACCGCAGCCGCGGTGCAGTGGTATACCAAGAGGCGGATGCAACAGGGCAAGGCCGCCGAGATCCTCGGCATCAGCCGTGCCCGCTTCCTCGACCAACTTTAAGTACCTCAACGGAAAAATTTGTGGAGCGCTATGCCATCAAAATTTAATTCGCAAATTTAATTATAAACTCAGATCCGAACGAATCTATTTTTCGATGGTTTGCGCAAGCTAATGCAGTCATACTCACGTCAGCCAGAGATGAAATCCATTCGTATTTCATTTTACACCATAAAAATTTCAATCAGATGCAATTCTGGCGAGTATCGCGGAAGAAATGAGTTGGCGCGTTATCCAGCACCACAACTACTACCTCAGTGAGTAGACTACAAAAATCATCCATAAATCAATCGGGGTCTTGATCATAAATTCGCCCAATACCAAGCGTGGAAGTCGGTCACAAGTGTCGAAGGGGTTGGCAGGACCTCCCAACTTTCATACCCTTGGAAGTGCAAACTCACCTAGGGTAGTAAAAAATGTCCGAAGCTCGACTTTGGCCATTTTAGGCGACCCCGATCATCGTGCCAGCCGCAACCGGCAA
>JADNEJ010000355.1 GCA_016292295.1 Candidatus Thiodictyon intracellulare | reverse complement strand
CTCGGCAGGTTACCCGCCGCGACTAAACCGGAATCTCACATGAGAGACGTATAGTTTACGACATACTCCCAGAAATGGCATTAGGATTTCCATCGTGTGGTACTAATTTCCCAGCCGCAGGCAATGCACCATCCGTCCATCTCCCAACCTGCTCTCCCCCGGATAGTCCCGAGCGCACGCGTCCATGGCCTCCGGGCAGCGCGGGTGGAAGTAACAGCCGGCGGGCGGGTTGGACGGGGATGGCATGTCACCCTCCAGACGGATGATCTGGCGGCGGCTGGCCGGGTCGACCATCGGCACGGCTGACAGGAGCGCCCGGGTGTAGGGGTGACGCGGGTCGTCGAGGACCGCGGCGACTGGTCCCTGCTCGACCACCCTGCCTAGGTACATAACCGCGACCTCGTGGGCCAGATAGGCGACCACGGAGATATTGTGGGTGATAAAGAGATAGGCAAGGCCCAGGCGGTCCTGAAGGTCCTTCAGCAGGTTGAGGATCTGGGCCTGGACCGAGGCGTCGAGTGCGCTGGTGGGTTCGTCGCACACGATGAGTTTTGGCTCGACCGCGAGCGCCCGGGCGATGCACAGGCGCTGGCGCTGGCCGCCGGAGAATTCGTGGGGGTAGCGCTCTGCGGTCTCCGGGCTCATGCCGACCAGGTCCAGCAGGTTCGCCACGCGCTTGCCGCGTCCGGCGCGGGTGCGCTCGATCCGCAGGGCCTGCAGGCCCTCGCCAATGATATCGCCTACCAGCATGCGCGGGTTCATGGAGGCGAAGGGGTCCTGGAAGATGATCTGAAGGTCTTTGCGGTAAGGCCGCATCCGCCGGTAGCCCAGGCCGCGTAGTTCCCGGCCCAGATAGCGCACGGACCCGCCGGTGGGGCTGATGAGTTGGAGGATGCCCTTGCCGGCCGTGGTTTTGCCGCAGCCGGACTCGCCCACCAGGGCCAGGGTGCGGGTGGCTTGGAGGCGCAGCGACACCCCGTCCACCGCCCGTACCTGGCCTACCACGCGGCGGAAGACACCGCGCTGTATCGGGAAGTAAACGGCCAGGTCCTGGACCTTCAGGAGGTCGTTGACGCCCGTTGGGCTGGCCGCGGGCGACGGAGCCGCCGAGGAAACCCGCGCAGGCACCTGATCTGCCGCCTGGGCACCGGACCGGCCATCAGTCCATAGGCGGCAGCGCACTCCGCGTCTCGCCGCCAGATCCGTCCAACCTGGTGCTTCGGTAAAGCATTCGGGCAGAACCTCGGTGCAGCGCGGGGCGAAGCGGCACCCAACGAAGGGCTGGTCCAGTGGAGGCACCCGCCCGGGGATCACGGCGAGTTGGCCCTGACGCTTGTCGGCCCCCGGCAGGCTCGCCATCAGTCGCCGGCTATAGGGATGGGCGGGGGCGGCGAAGAACTCGATGACGGTCGCGGTCTCGACGATCTGACCGGCGTACATCACGGCCAGCCGGTCGGCGGTCTCGGCCACCACCCCCAGGTCGTGGGTGATCAGCAGCACGGCCATGTCGGTGGTGCGCTGCAGCTCCTTGAGCAGACGCAGGACCTGGGCCTGGATGGTGACGTCCAGGGCCGTAGTGGGCTCGTCGGCGATCAGGAGATCGGGGTCTCCGGCCAGGGCCATGGCGATCATGACCCGCTGTTTCATCCCGCCGGAGAGTTGGTGCGGGTACTCGCCCAGGCGCCGCGCCGGGTCCGGGATACCGACGGCGTCCAAGAGTTCCAGCACCCGGTGCTCCACCAAGCGTCGCGGCCGGCCCTCGTGGACGCGCACCACCTCGCCGATCTGCTCTCCGACCCGCAGCACCGGGTTCAGGGAGGTCTGGGGCTCCTGGAAGATCATGGCCATGCGCCCGCCGCGCCAGCCGCGCATCTGCGCCTCGGTCAGACGCAACAGGTCGGTGCCGGCAAGGTCGACCGTGCCGGCGGCAATGCGCCCGCCGGGCGGCAGCAGGCGCATCAGCGATAGGGCGGTCATGGACTTGCCGCACCCAGACTCGCCGAGCAGGGCGAAGGTCTCGCTCCGGTGCAGGCGCAGAGCCAGGTCGTCGACCACGCGCGCCGGCTGGGCGCCGGTGCCGATTTCGGTCGTAAGGCCCGCCACCTCCAGGAGGATGTCAGTCATGTTGATCCTGTCTATTTCGGTCTCGCTCATCGGTCCGGGGTGCTGCGAGTCCCAAGACGCTCCGCGCCGTGGCGCTGGTGCGCTCGGCCAACCAGTCCGGCGGTTTCCCGCGCACCTGGGCCAGGGCGGCCAGCACGTCCGGCAGGTATTGCGGGCTGTTGCGCTCGCCACGATGCGCGGCCACGGTCAGGTCCGGGGCGTCGGTCTCCAGCACGATGGCCTCAACCGGCAGGACGGCGGCCAGCGCGCGCAGCCGCGTGGATCGCTCGAAAGTCAGCATACCGCCGAAGCCGAGTGCAAAGCCCAGGTCCAGATAGCGGCGCGCCTCTGCGATCCCACCGCTGAAGGCGTGGGCGATGCCGCCGCGTACCGGGCAGCGCTTGAGTGCCGCCAACACCTGCTCGTGGGCCTTGCGCACATGCAGCAGCACCGGCAGACCGGCGGACCGGGCGATCGCGAGTTGGGCCTCGAACAGGGCCTGTTGGCGGTCTCGATCCAGGTCAGGGACAAAGTAGTCGAGCCCGATCTCTCCCACCGCCAGCGGGCGCTTGTCCGCGATGGCCCGTTCCAGGGCCGGGAGGTCGGCGTCGCGGTGCTGGTCCAGATAGACCGGGTGCAGGCCCAGGGCTGGGTGCAGGTCCGCGTCCGTCTCACAGAGCGCTAGCAGCCCTGGCCAACCCGCGCGGTGGATGGCCGGGATCATCAGTTGCACTACCCCGGCCGCGCGGGTGCGCGCGAGTACCGCGGCCCGATCGGGGTCGAACTCGGGGCAGTCCAGGTGGCAGTGGGTGTCGATCAGATCCATGGGGTTAGGCGGTCTTCAGTCGCGTCCGCCGGCGGCGCGCACATAGATCGCCTTGCGGGGCCACCTGCCCATCACCCGCTCCTCCAGGGTAAAGAGACCGATCGCCTTCAGCAGGCCGCTCAATTTGGCATAGCCGTAGTTACGCGAATCGAACTCGGGGCTGCGCTTGACGATGGCCGAGCGCATGGCCCCTAGGCCCGCCCAGCCCGCGTCATCCGCGACACTGTTGGTGGCACTGCGCAGCAGTGCCACCAGGCGGGTGTCGCCCTTAAGTTCCTTGGCGCTCGTGCGTGAGATGGCATCGCTTCCCGCCTCTTTACGCAGCACCTCGGTGTAGACGAATTTGTCACAGGCCGCGACGAAGGGCCCCGGGGTCTTCTGTTCGCCGAAACCGTAGATGATCATGCCCGATTCGCGCAGGTGCGAGGCGAGCCGGGTGAAGTCGCTGTCGCTGGAGATGATGCAGAAACCGTCGACGTTGCGCGAGTAGAGCAGGTCCATGGCGTCGATCATCATGGCCCCGTCGGTCGCGTTCTTGCCCGTGATGTAGCGGAACTGCTGCATGGGTTGGATGGAGTGCTTGAGCAGGGTCTCCTTCCATGAACCCAGGTTGGACAGGGTCCAGTCCCCATAGATGCGCTTGACGTGGGCGGTACCATACTTGGCGACCTCCGCCAGCAGGCCCTCGATGATGCTTGCCTGGGCGTTGTCGGCGTCGATCAGAACGGCGAGCTTATGGTTGACGGGGTCAGACATGGCGGCTCCTATTCGAGCACCGTTTCGCCTAAAATCCATAGATGAACACAAGTAAAAACAGATTTACTTTTAATTATCATGCGTTTATCTCCATTGTCACAATCATTAGCAAGGTGAGCCACCGGCCAAGCGTAAGTCAATGAATAATCTGTGTTCATCTGTGGATAAATGCTCTTTCTGGAGTTCAGGGTCGGCGGGGGGGCGAGGGCGCGACCGGGCCGCCTCGACCGCCGGGCGGATAGGGTTACCACATCAGGTCGTCCGGGACCTGGAAGGCGGCGTAGGGGTCGTCCGCGGCGGGCTTAGCGGCCGGCTGGTTGTGCACCACCACCAGGCCCGCGTCGCGCTCGCGCAGGCGCAGCGCGATCTCCGCCGGCACCAGCTCATAGAAGGTGTCCTGCCGCACCAGGGCCAGGCGCCCGTCCACCAGGTGGGCGTGCTGGTCCCGGTTCACATAGAGCCGCTTGAGGGTGGTGCCGTCGGTGAAGTTGTAGGCCAGGTCACCGCCCTCGCGGACCACGCGGTGGGCGTGGATCAACTGGCGGATGTCGTTTTCCCGGGCGCGCTGCTGCGCCTCTTCCTGTTGTCGGCGGTTGAGTTCCCGGTCCTTGCGTGCCTTCTCGGCTTGCGCCTCGGCGGCCACCCGGCGCGCCAGATCATCGGCCGCGGCGGCCCGGCCGCCGGGCTGCTTGACGGTCTTGCGCTTGTCCGTGCGGGTCTCCTTGAGCCGGTGCTCGCTGACCAGACCGGCCTTTAACAATTGCTCTTGGAGCGAGTTACCCACGATGCCATCACCCTTCATGATGGGCCGGTGCGGCCCCGAGGGCGTAGAGCATCCGATAGCGGGGGCGCCGACGCAAGCGCGCGACGCTCCCGGGAGGTCCGCGGATGGTGCACCCGGCGGCAATACGCAATTGGGGTCGCTCGCGCGTCCTGGTAGAATCCTCACTGATCGGCGGTCGGTCAGGCTCGGCGGCAGCACCATGGTGTCCTCGGAGAGTTCTGAAGCGGCTGCCGACGGGTTCAACCCCCAGCCCAGCCCCCAAGGCACGGCGTCAACCAGCAGCCCCGAGTGCCTATGCCGATCCGCATCCACTCTCCTACCTCAAGTCCCGGAGCCCTCACCATGTCAAACCGCCGCTACCTTGCGTCCCTCTTGGCCCTTGCTCTACCGCTAGCCGTCGCCCAGGCCACCGACATCGGCTATGTCGACGCACAGCAGGTGTTTGAAAAGAGCAAGGTGGGCTCCAAGGCCCAGGAACAAGTGAAGGAACTCGAACTCAAGGTCAAACCGATCCTCCTTGAAAAACAGGCCATTGAGCAGGACCGGATCGCGCTGGTGAAAGAGGGCGCGCTGATGAGCAAGGACCAGATGGAGAAAAAGCAGGCCGAGATCAAGAAGCGGATCGAGTCCTTCCAGAAGGTCGCCGCGCCCCTCGAAGAAGAGGAACAGAAGGTCCAGCAAGACGTGCGCCGTGCCTTACTGGCACCCACCCAAAAGGCGTCAGAGGCCGTCGCCAAGCAGAAGAAGCTCGGCATGGTCATCGAACGCAGTCAGGCCGGTGTCGTCTTCATCGACAAGTCGCTGGACATCACCGACGAGGTGATCAAGCAGATGGACGCCAATACCAAATAACCGCGGTGCTCGCGTCCCCCATTGTGACCAAAATATTTCAACCCGGTTCCCCTGGGGTAAATTAGCGGTACACCAGGCGATCACGTCCAGATGTCCAGATGCGAGTGCAGGGCTAGGCGTTCGAAGCGCGGCTGCGGTGACCGGTTGACCGCGGCGGACTTAGGACGCGGGCCCTGCGGCCAGATCGACTCCCCAGTCACCTGATCCGGTTACCTGATCCGGCTACCGGACCCGACCAACCAGACACCATCCATCGACCCACCGCTATGTCACGTGGTGGGCATGAACCTGAAGAGGAACGGCTCCAATGCTTGGCGAACCCCACAACCTCCTGCACGAGTTTCCGGAGTTGGAAGGTAAGATTGAGGGCCTGCGCGCGTCTAACTCGGACTTTGTCCACCTGATGAACGATTACGATGACTTGGATGCTCGCGTGCGCCAACTCGAGGAGTTGGGTATCCCGGTCGCCGACGAGACCATCGAGGAACTGAAGAAGGAGCGACTGGTCCTCAAGGACCGCCTCTACCGGATCCTGCGGGGCTGAAGGGGTCACCCGAGGCCGACCGCGGCGGCGGTCGCGGGGCCGCTTGAGCGGGTGCGCGGCGTCGCTGCGGACCGCTCGGGGGCCGGACGCGCCGTCTGGACATCCAGACCCCAGGGTGGAACCATGGCGGCAAATTCACCTCGCAGCGAGAGTGCCATGGACTTCCGTATCCTTCCCGTCACCCCCTTTCAACAGAACTGCACGCTCCTGTGGTGTACCGCGACGCGCCGTGCCGTGATCATCGACCCCGGCGGTGAGGCTCCGCGCATCCTGCGCCTGATCGCGGAGTTGAAGCTTGAACCCGAGCGTATCCTACTGACCCACGGACACCTGGACCACGTCGGCGCCACGGCCGATTTGGTTGAACGCCTGCACCTGCCGGTTTCCGGTCCGCATCGTGACGACGCCTTTCTGGTTCATTCGCTGGATCGGCAGTGCGAGATATTCGGCTTCCCACCCCTGCGGTCCTTCGAGCCCGATGAGTGGCTGGACCAGGGCGATACCATCCGGGTGGGCGAGGCCACCCTGCAAGTCCTGCACTGCCCTGGGCATACTCCTGGGCATGTCGTCTTTTTCCACGCCCAGGGGCAGTTGGCCCAGGTCGGAGATGTGCTGTTTGCGGGCAGCATCGGGCGGACGGACTTTCCGCGCGGGAACCACCGGCAGCTCATCGAGTCCATCACCGAACGACTTTTCCCCCTGGGTGACGAGGTGCGGTTCATCTCCGGACACGGACCCATGTCGACCTTTGGCGCCGAGCGCCGCACCAATCCGTTCGTGGGGCTGGCGGCCCCGGCCGAGGGTTTTGACGACGCGCCCTTGTAGCCCGGGCCCGCGGAGCGCGGATCAGACCCCGGTCCCCGAGTCCGCTTGGGTACAATGCCGGGTTAAGGAAACAGCCGCGGACTGAGTGCAGATTCTATTCGATCGCTTTCTGAAGAAGACGCGCCAGGCTATCGAGCAGAGAAGGCCGCCGCCGGAGAATCTGCTGGAATTGGCGCTGGGGCAGGGTAATCGCGCCGTCAGGCTCGCTGCGCTGCGACGCCTGGCGAGCCTGCGTGCGATCTTGACCGATGACGACGACGCCGTGCGCGAGATCGCCTTCGCCCGTTACAGTAACCTGCTGGCCGGCACCGAAGGGGCCGAGCTGTCGCAGGAAGAGCGGCTGACCGAACTCGTCGCGGTCGCGGACCCGCGGATCCTGGAACACCTGGCCCGGGACGGGACGGACGGCGTGGTCCGCCGCGCCGCGATCGAGCGGATTGCCAGCCCCGCGGTGCTGGTGGAGTGCGCCCTGCATGACAGCCTGACCGCCAATCGGGGCACGGCCGTGGCCCGGCTCGAGGACCGGCAGGGTTTGGAACAGGTGGTTCGGCAGATCGGCAAGAAGGACAAGGCTGTCTACCGCACGGCGCGCGAGAAGCTGCGGCGGCAGATCGTGCAGAACGAGGAGCGCCGGCGTATCCGTACCCTGTGCGCCGAGCTGTGCGAGCGGTCGCAGCGCCTGGGCCACCTGCAGCAGTGGACGCAGGATCGCGCCCTGCTCGAGCACCTGGACCGCCAGTGGGCGCAGATCGCGGCCCAGGCGGAGCCGAAGTGGGAGCGTCGCTACAGCGCCGCCCGCGCCCGCTTCATCGCCGTCGAGGCCGCGTACCGCGCCACCAACGTGGCCCAGGAGTCACGCGCTGCGCTGCGTGCCGCGCGCGAGACCCTGATCGCCGAGGCGGCGGGGATCGCGGCCTTCGACGCTGAGGCGCCCATCCGGACGGCTCAGGACCATTTGGCCACCGCCTGGAAGGCCATGGAGCCCCCTGCCCGACGCCGAACAGCGCGGCCTCGACCAGCGTTTCAACCAGCACCTTCAGGCCGCGGAGGCCCTGTGGCAGACGCTGACTGAGCGCGGCCAGCAACGCGACCGACTGAGCAACGTCGTCGCCCGGACCGAACAGACCCTCAAGGAATTCAAGTCGCTGGACCTGTCCCAGATCCGGGCCCTCATCGAGCAGGGGCGAACCCTTGCCCTGGGGCTCGTCGCGGGCGCCGCGCAGCCGAGCGCCGGCTTCAGCGCGCTGGCCGAGCGCCTGGAGGCGCGACTCCAGAGTCAGCTGCGGCAGGCCGAACAGCGTCTGGCCGAGATCTCCGCCCGCCTCGACGCGCTCGCCGCCCTGGGTCGAGGCCGGCGAACTCAAGAAGGCCGATTTCATCCACCAAAGCCTCCAGGCCGCGCTGGACCTGATCGAGTCGAGTGGCCTGCCCAAGGGCGCGACCGCGGCTCTGGGTGCCCGGCTGCGGTCCTTGAGTCAGCGGCTGCGCGATCTGCAACACTGGCGCCGCTGGGGCGCGGACCAACATCGCGAGGCCCTGTGCGCGGCGATGGAGGCGTTGCGCGAGCAGGACCTGCCATTGGCGACGGTGGCCGAGCGCCTGCATGCCCTCAAGACCGATTGGCAGGAGGTGGAGCGGGCTGGGTCCCCCGCCAACAAGCCCCTGTGGGAGCGCTTCCACCAGGCGGCAGCCGTGGTCGGCGAGCGGGTGCGCCCGCTGCTCGCGGCCCAGGCCACGGAACAGGACAGCAACCGCGGTTCCCGCGAGCAGGTGTGCCGCGAGCTCGAGGCATTCCTGTCCCAGGTTGACTGGGAGCGGGTGGAGTGGAAGTGGGTCATGCGTGCCGAGTGTGAGGTTCGCTACGCCTGGTCCCTGATCGGCCCCTGCGAGCCCCGGGAGCGCCGTCGGCTGGGACGCCGCTACCATTAGGCTATCATCTCCATGGACCAACGACTCGAGGCGGAGCGGGCACGCAATTAGGCATTTAAACATAGAAAGAGCAGTTGGACCTTGCGCGATCTGATTTAACCTGCTGAAATATAAACGTCTCATCTGAGGTTTTCGCTCAGAACCCTAGCGTAACCGGCTGACGCCGATATACTATCGTCTCTATCCTCGACTGTACCGAACAACTCGCCGAGCTGTGTGCCGCCCACTGGCGTACGCGCGAGGCCGACCGCATCAAGGCGGTCGCATCAAGGCGGTCGTATCGCTGGCGGGCGGCTGGCCGGCAGAGCAGGTCGCCGGAGTCCTGCTGATCGACT
>JADNEJ010000667.1 GCA_016292295.1 Candidatus Thiodictyon intracellulare | reverse complement strand
GCCTCGCGCTGGTCGCGCGTACGCCGGTGGGCGGCACGCAGCTCGGCGAGTTGTTTGGTGGAGAGGGTCTAGTCGAGCATAGGGACGATAGTATATCGACGTCGGCCTGTTACGCTAGGGTCCTGAGCGAAAATATCAGATAAGACGTGTATATGAACTGGGCTTGGGTTATGAACTGGTGATCACACCCTTCATCGACTACCTGGAGCCCCTGCTGACCGGGACCGAGCAGGATCTCGATCTTCAGACCTTTAAGCTGACCGATCAACTGAGCGGCTGCATGCTCGGGGTGCGAGCGGACATGAAGCCCCAGATGGCGCGCATCGACGCCCACTACCTGCGCCGCGACGCGCCTGTGCTATCTGGGCACGGTGCTGCACACTCGAGCGGACGGCTTTGCCGGGACACGCAGCTCCTACCAGATCGGTGCCGAGATCTATGGTCACGCGGGCCGCGTCGGTCCTGCATGCGGCGGACGCGCCGGTGCAGGAGACGCTCGCCGACCTGCGGCGGCTCGCCGCGGCCCTGAATCAGTAGCTGCCGTAGGTCTCGATCCACTACGACCTGGCCGAACTGCGCGGTTATCGGTACAAGACCGGTGCGGTGTTCGCCGTCTTTGTCCCGGGCTGGGGGCTGGAGATCGCCCGCGGCGTGCGCTATGACGACATCGGTCGAGTCTCCGGACGGGCGCGCCCCGCGGTGGGCTTCAGCACCGACCTGAAGGGACTGCTGCGGCTGAGTGCGGGGCACGTGGCCCGTGACCAAGAGCGGGCGGCAATCTATACGCCCTAGTCGGCGGCCCCGGCGCTGCTCGCACTGATACAAGGGCTGGGTCAGGCGAGGGAGCGGGAGGCGGGGGAGCGGGTCATCACGGCGCTGCCGGAGGAGGCCGGGCCCCTGGTCTCGACCCCGGACCGGCAGGCCCGCGCCCAAGGGTGCGATCGGCGCCTGGTCGAGGGCGGGTCCTGTTGTGAAATTCAAGCATTAGCAAAGAGTTAGGAATCACGCAGATGGGCAATAGCGTCGTAGTGATTGGCACCCAATGGGGTGACGAGGGCAAGGGCAAGGTCGTGGACCTGCTCACCGACCGGGCCGCCGCCGTGGTGCGCTTTCAGGGCGGACATAATGCCGGCCATACGCTGGTGATCGACGGGATCAAGACCGTCTTGCACCTGGTGCCCTCGGGAGTCCTGAGGCCGGGGGTGCGCTGCCTGATCGGCAACGGCGTCGTACTCTCGCCCGCGGCCCTGTTGGCCGAGATCGCGGCCCTGGAGCTGACGGGGGTCCCAGTGCGCGAGCGTTTGGGTATCAGCGCCGCCTGCGCCTTGATCCTGCCCTATCATGTGGCGCTGGATCTGGCGCGCGAGACGGCCCGCGGCGTCAAGGCGATCGGCACCACCGGTCGCGGCATCGGTCCGGCCTACGAGGACAAGGTGGCGCGACGGGGGATTCGCCTGGGCGAACTGCTGGAGCCCGAGCATTTCAAGGAGCGCCTGCGTGAGGTGCTGGAGTACCACAACTTCACCCTGGAACACTGGTTCAAGGCCGCGCCGGTGGACTACGCAGCAGTGCTGGACGAGGCCCTGGCCCACGCGGAGCAACTGCGGCCCCTGATGGCGGACGTGCCCGGGGTGTTGCATACCTTGCGCGCCCAGGGTGCGGACCTGCTCTTCGAGGGGGCCCAGGGGTCTATGCTCGATATCGACCACGGCACCTACCCCTATGTCACGTCCTCCAATACCACGGCCGGTGGTGCCGCCTGCGGCAGCGGCGTGGGGCCGCTTGACCTCGACTATGTCCTGGGGATCGTCAAGGCCTATACGACCCGGGTTGGCGGCGGGCCCTTCCCGACCGAGCTGTTTGATGCCCAGGGGGATCGGTTGAGCGAGCGCGGCCATGAGTTCGGTGCCACCACCGGGCGCAAGCGGCGCTGCGGTTGGCTCGACATGGTCGCCCTGAGGCGCTCCTTTGCCATCAACAGCGTCACCGGTCTGTGCATCACCAAACTCGACGTGCTCGACGGAATGCCGACGCTCAAGATCTGCACCGCCTATGAGATTGACTGTCAGACGATCGACACCCTGCCGGTCGGCGCCGATGCCGTGGCCCGCTGCACCCCGCGCTATCTGGAGCTGCCGGGCTGGTCGGAGTCGACGGTGGGCACCGGTTCACTGGCGGCCCTGCCACCGAATGCGCGTGCTTACCTCAAGACCATCGAGGACCTGTGCGGGTTACCCATCGACCTGCTCTCGACGGGGCCGGATCGGGCAGAGACCCTGATGCTGCGTCATCCGTTCGAGGTTTGATTGACTCATTGACCAAAGATCGGTTATTTTAACTGGCTTATGTCGGCCACATTGCCGCACAAACTCGATCCCTGGCGGGCGGTGCACTTGGGTGCCGCCTTCGTTGGTAGCGTGACCCTGGCGCAGATGTCGCGGCTGGTCGTGGGGGCCGAGGGGCCGACGCAGTATGCCCCGCGGTTCGAGCGGGATGAGACGCGACAGGCGATCGCATTGGGTAGGGTCGCAATGGCTTTGCGACTGCGCTGTGAATGTTGCCTGGGGAAGGGTCTGATTCTCCGCGGATTTGCCGATCGCATTGGCCTTGGTGCGAGCGGCGAGTAAGACGGACAGTATGGGTCTGGATCAGCTACCCGAGGTCGCGCCTCGCTATGCCCGCTGCCGCTCGGGGACGTCCCCCATCAACCCGCTGGACCTGACCGAGGACGAATTGCTGCTGGCCCTCCCGCTGGCGCCCATGCACGGGGGTCGGCGAGTGCCGGGCAGCATGCCGCCAGACTCAACCCAGAGCGAGCAGGCTAATGAGGCAGACGAGCAGAAAAGCCCGTTCGCCCGTTCGCAGTGCTCGCCACGCTGAAGTCCAAAGGCAGAGAGTCTTTGATTTTTTTAATAAATAACTGAAGTTTCCGGCTTTTCCAGAGGGGGCGCCGGAGGGGCGGGGAGTAGCGGTGGGGGGGATCGAGGAGTTTGCGGAGATCCACGCAAGCCCCTACGAAAACTCCCGACCCCCAAGTGTTTGGCTCTGCGCGGGTTTTAGAACCTGGAAACTTCAGTAAATAGGACGGTCTACTGACCGTCCTATCAGGAGAAGACAATGGCTGTTCCCCAAAACCGCAAGACGCGCTCACGGCGCGACATGCGCCGCTCCCACGATGCCCTGAGTGGCCCGACACTGTCGGTCGAGTCCACGACCGGCGAGGTCCATCGGCGTCACCACATCTCGGCGGACGGCTTCTATCGGGGCCGCAAGGTGCTGGACAAGGGCGAGTGAGTCAGGACCCGGCCGTCGTCGTACGCGCGAAATTGGTACCGCGTCCCGGCCCTGAAATGTCACAGGATATCCAAACCGATTTTCCTGCCAATGCGCCTCAGTGGTCGCCGAGGTTATTCCTGAACCGGCGGTACACCATCGCTCTGGATGCGATGGGCGGCGACCACGGCCCCCACGTCGCAGTGTCGTCGGCCCTGCGCTTCCTGGCCCACCGGGCCGCCGTGGACCTGATCCTGGTCGGGGATCAGGGGCAGATTGAGACCCAACTCGTCGGCAAGGTGGCCGCCAAGCTGCGTGATCGGATTCGGATCAAGCACACCACCGAGACGGTCGAGATGGACGAGTCGCCGGCCAAGGCGCTGCGCGGCAAGAAGGATTCCTCCATGCGCGTGGCCATCGACTTGGTCAAGAGCGGCGAGGCCCACGCCTGCGTGAGCGCCGGCAACACCGGGGCCCTGATGTCCACCGCCCGGTTCGTGCTCAAGATGCTGCCCAACGTGGATCGCCCCGCGATCATCACGGCGGTACCCTCCCTGCATGGTCATACCCACATGCTCGATCTGGGCGCCAATGTGGACTGTACCGCGGCTCACCTGATGCAATTCGCCGCGATGGGCAGCGAACTGGTCAAGGCGGTCGATGGCGTGGCCAGGCCCAAGGTCGCCCTGCTCAACATCGGTCAGGAAGAGATTAAGGGCAACGAGCAGGTCAAGAAGGCCCACGAACTCTTGGCCCGTAGCGGGCTCAACTATGTGGGCTATGTGGAGGGGGACGGGATCTATCTGGAAGACGTGGATCTCGTGGTGACGGACGGGTTCGTTGGCAATGTCGCCTTAAAGAGCAGTGAGGGGGTGGCCAAGTTCGTGCGCCATACCCTGAGTGCGCAGTTCAAGCGCAACCTCTTCACCCGCCTGGCGGGTCTGGCGGCGATGCCGATCCTCAACGCCTTCCGCCGCACCATGGACCCCCGACGCTACAACGGCGCGAGCCTGCTCGGCCTGCGCGGCATCGTGATCAAGAGTCACGGCGGGGCCGACGAGATCGCTTTTGAAAACGCGATCGGCATCGCCGAGAAGGAGATCCATTGCGATATCCCGCGTCGCATCGCCGAGCAGGTGGGTCGTCATCTCGGTGACGCTCCACCCGCTCAAGACGCCGATGACCAAGACCAACGCAGGGCGACCGCCTGATGATCTATTCCCGAATTCTCGGGACCGGCGGCTATCTCCCCGAGCGGGTGGTGACTAATGCCGATCTCGAAGCTTTTGTCGACACGACCGACGCCTGGATCCGCGAACGCACCGGGATTGAGCGGCGTCACCTGGTGGTGGAGGGAGAGACCTGCTGCGACCTGGCGGAGCAGGCCGCGCGCCGCGCGCTGGAGGCGGCCGGAGTCAGTGCCAAAGAATTGGACCTGATCGTCGTCGCCACGACCACGCCCGACCAGTATTTCCCGAGCACGGCCACCATCCTGCAACAGCGTCTCGATGTCCACGGCTGCCCCGCCTTCGATGTTCAGGCGGTCTGCGCCGGCTTCGTCTACGCCCTGACCATCGCCGATAAGTTCGTGCGTACCGGGTTCGCTCGGCGGGTCCTGGTGGTCGGGGCCGAGACCTTCTCCCGCATCCTCAATTGGGAAGACCGGGGGACCTGCGTCCTGTTCGGCGACGGTGCTGGAGCGGTGGTCCTGGGCGCCGCCGATGAGCCCGGAATCATCGCGACCAGTCTGCACGCCGATGGCGCCTACAAGGAGATGCTCCAGGTTCCGGGTGGCATCGGCAACGGTGACTATGCCAACAACCGGGTGACGATGAAGGGCAACGAGGTCTTTCGGTTCGCCGTCACGGTGTTGAGCAAACTCGTCGCCGAGACCCTCGCGGCCAATGGCTTGACGATGGCGCAGGTCGACTGGTTCATCCCCCATCAGGCCAACCTGCGCATCATTCAGGCGATCGCGCGTAAGATTCGCCTGCCGATGGAGCGCGTGGTGGTCACGGTGGCCGACCACGCCAACACCTCTGCCGCCTCGATCCCCCTGGCGCTGGATCAAGCGGTGCGCGATGGGCGTATCCAGCGTGGTCACCTGATGCTGATGGAGGCCATCGGCGGCGGCTTTACCTGGGGCTCGGTCCTGGTGCGCTACTAACCACGCCTAATCTGAGCTACTGAATCCGGATGACTACACTACTCGCTGCCTGTTTCCCCGGTCAGGGCTCCCAGTCCGTCGGGATGCTCGAGGCCCTGGCCGCCGCCTTTCCACTGGTGCGCGACACCTTTGCGGAGGCCTCGCAGGCCCTGGGCCGGGACCTCTGGACCCTGGTCAGTGTCGGGCCCAAGGAGGCACTGGGCCAGACCGAGAACACCCAACCGGCCATGCTCGTCGCCGGGGTCGCCGTCTGGCGAGTCTGGCAGGCGCAAGGGGGGCCGGATGCGACCGTCATGGCTGGGCACAGCCTGGGTGAATATGCGGCCCTGGTGGCGGCGGACGCCTTGAGTCTCGCTGACGGGGTCCAACTGGCGGCCGATCGCGCCCGCTTCATGCAAGCGGCGGTGCCGGCGGGGCAAGGGGCCATGGCCGCGGTGCTCGGACTGACCGACGCGCAGGTCATTGCACTGTGTGCCGAGCAGGCCCAAGGGGCGGTGCTGGAGGCGGTCAATTTCAATGGTCCTGGGCAGGTTGTCATCGCTGGGGAGAGTGCCGCGGTGGCGCGCGCCACGGCTGCCGCCAAGGCCGCGGGCGCCAAGCGCGCGTTGGTTTTGCCGGTCAGCGTGCCTTCCCACTGCGCTCTGATGCGCCCGGCCGCGATCGAACTGGCGGAGGTCCTGTCCGCGCTGGACCTGCACCTTCCCCGGGTGCCGGTGCTGCACAATGTGAACGTTACCGCCGCGGATTCGGTCGCGGGGCTGACGACGCGGCTGTGTCGGCAACTGTACCAACCGGTCCGCTGGGTGGAGACCGTCCAGACCATGGCGGCCGGCGGGGTCCGTCTGGCAATCGAATTCGGCCCGGGCAAGGTGCTCACCGGGCTCAACAAACGTATCGACAAGAACATGATCACGCTGCCGGTCTTTGATCCCGACACCCTGGATCAGGCACTGACGGCGGCACTGGAGGCAACGGCCCATGCTTAACGGTGAAATCGCCCTGGTGACCGGGGCCTCGCGTGGAATCGGCCGCGCCATCCTGCTTGCGCTGGCGCAGCAGGGTGCCGTCGTCGCCGGTACCGCGACCACCCAGGCCGGTGCCGACGGCATCGGGCAGGCGCTGCGCGACGCCGGCCTGGAAGGGTTCGGGGTCGTGCTCGATGTGGCCGATCCACTGTCGGTCGCGGCCGCCGTGGAGCAGGTTACGCAGCGCTTCGGGGCGTCTGGTATCCTGGTCAACAATGCCGGCATCACCCGCGACAACCTGCTGATGCGAATGAAGGACGAGGAGTGGCAGTCAGTCATCGACACCAACCTCGGGTCCGTCTACCGCATGTCTAAGGCGTGTCTGCGCGGCATGACCAAGGCGCGCCGCGGGCGCATCATCAACATCGCCTCGGTGGTCGGCAACATGGGCAACGTTGGGCAAACCAACTATTGTGCCGCCAAGGCGGGCATGATGGGGTTCACCAGGTCGCTGGCCCGAGAGGTCGGCTCCCGCGCCATCACCGTCAACTGCATAGCCCCGGGTCTGATCGACACCGACATGACTAGGGCTATGACTGACGCCCAGCGTGATACCGTGTTGGCTGGCGTGCCGCTGGGCCGTTTTGGTCTGCCGCAGGAGGTCGCTGCGGCGGTCGTCTTTCTCGCCTCCCGGGGCGCCGCCTACATCACCGGGGAGACCTTGCAGGTCAACGGCGGCATGTACATGGCGTAAACTCGCTTGCCTGCGAGCAAACGCAAATAAAATCATTTTGTTAATCGATGGGTATAACCCCTGTTATCGGCTTTCATCGCACCTCGATTGTCACTAGAATACCGCCTGGCCCAGCCCGGGTCGCTTTTTCATCTGGAGGTTGCAGACTCATGAGCAGCGTTGAAGAACGAGTTAAGAAGATCGTCGTCGAGCAGTTGGGCGTCAAGGAAGAGGAGGTGACACTGGAGGCCTCCTTCGTCGACGACCTCGGCGCGGATTCCCTCGACACCGTCGAACTGGTGATGGCGCTGGAGGAAGAGTTCGAGACCGAAATCCCCGACGAGGATGCCGAGAAGATTACCACTGTCCAGCAGGCGATCAACTATATCAACGAGCACCTAGGCTGAGGCGCGCTGCTTCGAGAACGGAACGGCCGCCGCTTGGCGATATGGATTTCACGTGCGGCGCTTGCCCGTCGGGTCATTGCGAGCGAGAGGGGTAGGTAATGACAGTCAGAAGGGTCGTGGTCACCGGACTGGGTTTGGTGGCGCCGGTGGGTTTGGACGTCAAATCATCCTGGGAAAGCATCCTTGCCGGCAGGAGCGGAATCAAGCCGATCACCCACTTCAACGTGGGGCCGTTCAGCACCCGCTTCGGCGGTCCGATCTACGGTTTCGATCCGACTATTTATGTCTCGGAGAAGGAAACCCGGAAGATGGACAAGTTCATCCACTACGGCATGGCGGCAGGCTGCCAGGCCATCGCCGACTCGGGTCTTGAGATAGACGACTCGAACTGTCGGCGCATCGGGGTGGCGATCGGTTCCGGTATTGGTGGCATCACCGGCATCGAGAACAACTACGAGGCGTATCGCAGCAAGGGGCCGCGCCGCATCTCGCCGTTCTTCGTTCCGGCCAACATTATCAACATGGTGGCAGGGGACATCTCGATCAAGTTCGGGCTCAAGGGGCCGAACTACTCGATCGTGTCCGCGTGCAGCACCGGTAGCCACAACATCGGAGAGGCGGCGATCATGATCCGCCACGGCTATGTGGACGTGATGATCGTGGGCGGTGCCGAGATGGCGACCTCCCCGGTCGGGCTGGGCGGCTTTGCCGCGGCCCGGGCGCTGTCGACCCGTAACGAGGACCCGGAGCGTGCCAGCCGGCCCTTCGACAAGGACCGCGATGGTTTTGTGCTGAGCGACGGGGCCGGGGTGATCGTGCTGGAGGAATATGAGCGGGCGGTGGCTCGCGGGGCGTCGATCTACGCGGAGCTGATCGGGGTCGGCATGAATTCCGATGCCTATCACATGACCTCCCCCTCGGAGAACGGGGAAGGCGCCTCTGACTGCATGTTGCTCGCTATGAACGATGCCGGCGTCAACCTAGATCAGATCGGTTATATAAACGCCCACGGAACCTCCACCCCCGCGGGTGACGCGGCCGAGACCATGGCGATCAAGCGAGCCTTCGGCGACCTGGCTTACAAGGTCCCGGTGAGCTCCACCAAGTCCATGACCGGGCACATGCTGGGTGCTGCCGGGGGAGCTGAGGCCATCTTCACCATCCTCGCCTTGCGCGATCAGGTCGCCCCGCCGACCATCAACTATGAGACCCCCGATCCGGGCTGCGATCTCGACTACGTACCAAACACGGCGCGCGAGATGCGCATCGACGTGGCCCTGACCAACTCCTTTGGCTTCGGCGGGACCAACGGGACCCTGATCTTCCGTCGTCCCTAGCAGCCTGTCGGACTTTGGGGCCCCGTCGGGGCGGCGGGTCCAGTACACTGTCGTGATTAACCATGATGCCCGGAGTGCTACTGCCGATACGCCGCTTTCACCCGATGGACCGCGACACTGACTTGCTTCTGCCGCTGTCGGTGCAGGACTGGC
>JADNEJ010000051.1 GCA_016292295.1 Candidatus Thiodictyon intracellulare | reverse complement strand
GCACGCCCCTTACCGAGCAAGATCACGGCGTTGATCCGATAGGCCTCGCGCACGTTCCGGGCGGCGCGGTTGGCCGCACGCAGTGCGGCGACTTCGTGCTTGTCGAGGCGGTAATCCAGTATGAAGGCAGTTTACCAGAACTTTCGGCAGGTTATCTGTCGCGACTAAACCGGAATCTCACATGAGAGACGTATAAGCCGATCTTACTAAGGAAGGTCGGTCCGTATTCGGGCTGGCGCCGATGTTGTATCTTAGGCGATGCCCGATCATGCAAGAATAGACCTTTCATTTGCGTTCACTTGCGGACAAATCTCTTCCCGGCGCCGCCGCGGACTCAGCCACAGCTTGGCCCCAGCCCTGCCGCCAGATGGTGAAAGTTGGCAAGCCGCTGTGCCGCGATCTGCCCCGCGTCCACCGCCTCGCGAATGGCGCAGCCGGGCTCCCGATCATGCCGGCAGTCGCCGAAGCGGCAGTGGCCGAGATGCGGGCCGAACTCGCGGAAGCCGCGTTGCAGGGTCTCCCGGTCGATGGCGCCCAGGCGGAAGCTGCGCACCCCCGGTGAGTCGATCAGCGAGCCGCCGCCGATCAGGCGGTAGCAGGTGGCCGTGGAGGTGGTGTGGCGGCCCAGCCCGGTGGCCCGCGACAGGCGCCCGATCTGGATCTCCAGGTCCGGCAGCAGGGTGTTGACCAGGGACGACTTGCCGACCCCGGACTGGCCGACCAGGATGCTGGTCTCACCGGCCAGGGCGGCGATCAGGGCGACTAGGGTGGCGGGGCGGCGCAGGCTGGTCCATAGGGTCTCGTAGCCGATCGCCGGGTAGTGTGCGAAGCGGGCCCGGAAGGCCGCCTCTCTCTCGGTGTCCAACAGGTCCATCTTGTTGGCGACGATCAGAGCCGAGATACCGATCAACTCCGCCGCCGCCAGGTACTGGTCCATCAGATAGCCGCTCGGATCCGGTTCCGGGGCGATCAGGACCACCAGGCGGGTGAGGTTGGCCGCGAGCGGCTTGTCGTGCCCGCTATAGTCCGGGCGGCTCAGGACCATCCCCCGGGGTTGGATGGCGGTGACCACTCCCTGACCATCGGCCGTAGCCTGCCACACCACCTGGTCGCCGCAAACCGGATGCCCGATATGACGGCGTGCCAGGCAGTGGTGGACCTGGCCGTGCGGGTCCTCGACCGCCAGGTTGGCCCCGTGGCGGACCACCACTCGGCCGTCCTGGGGCCCGAGGTCGTCCGGCTCCTCCTCATCGACCGCGGCGAGCGCGTTCTCCGCCCGCTCCGCCAGGCGTTGGCGGCGGCGCTCCTGGATGGTCTGGATACGCTCGATCTGACGCTCGGACAGGCGCCGCCTGGTCATCGGCGGTCAGGGCTTGAAGTGGTAGAAGCGATCGTTCACGTAGGCTGTCACCGCGTCGATGTCCTCGTCGAACCAGCGCAGTTCGAGCTGGCTCTCGCACCAGCGCACGCGCTCGCCCAGAGCCTTGAGTGAAGTGATCTTGTGGTCCGGGCGGGTGAAGACCTCGGCGCCGTGGCACTTCACGCAGTGCTGTTGGTAGAGGACCTGGGCATCCGGGGTGTCCTGGACAGATTGCGCCGCGGCCACCAGGGGGGCGGTGAGAGTGCCGGCCAGGGCGAAGGGCAGGGCCAGAGTGAGACGCAGGGGAGACTGGATCATGACTTAAGAGTTCCGGGTGGTGTGTCACCGCATTGTAGAGACTGGCCGGGCGCGCTGCACGGCGATGGGCTGCTAGCAGCCTGTCGGACTTAGCGACCGGCGCTACCGCCTGAGGCCCTTGGACGGGCTTTTGTGGCAAAAAAGAGACGTCTTTCGGCTAGCAGCCTGTCGGACTTCGGGGCCCCGACGGGGCCCCGAAGTCCGACAGGCTGCTAGACTATGCGGCTGGTGACGACTTGATGCCCACCGCGGCGACTAACAAGGACTCGGGACATGCCTAAGAGCGAACAGAACCTGATCTGGCTGGATCTCGAAATGACCGGCCTCGACCCCTTCACTGACCATATCCTGGAGATCGCCACCGTGGTGACCGACCAGGGCCTGCGCATCCTGGCCGAGGGCCCGGCGATTGCCGTCCACCAGCCGGAGGCGGTCCTGGCGAGGATGGACGAGTGGAACCGCACCCACCACGGCGATTCGGGCCTCATCGCGCGAGTGCGTGACTCGGTGACGGACGCGGCGGACGCCCAGGCCGCGACCCTGGCCTTCCTGGCCGCCTGGGTCCCAGCCGGGGTATCGCCCCTGTGCGGCAGCAGCATCTGCCAGGACCGGCGCTTCCTTGCCCGCTTCATGCCCGGGCTGAACGCCTACTGCCACTATCGCAACCTGGACGTGAGCACGCTCAAGATCCTGGCGCTGCGCTGGGCACCGACGGTCGTCGCCGGCTTCAAGAAGGCGTCCAAGCACCAGGCACTCGACGACATCCGTGAATCAATTGCGGAATTACGGCATTATCGGGAGCACCTGCTGCGCCTGTAGGGTCCGTGCGACGGACCACAAGGCGCAGGGGTGGCCGCGGGGCCCCGCTCAGGTGTTGATGTATCCCTCCAACTGCTCGATCATCAATTGCTGCTCGGCGATGATCGCCTTGACCAGGTCACCGATGGAGACCAGGCCCAGCAGCCTGGTCGCCGTCCATGACCGGCAGGTGGTACACACACCGGTGGGTCACCAGCGCCAGGGCCTCCTGCACGCTCTGGTGGGGGTCCACGCGCACCACCGGGCTGGTCATGATCTGGCGTACCGGGGTGGCGCGGGAGGTCTTTCCCTTCAGGGCGACGCTCCGGGCATAGTCGCGTTCGGAGATGACCCCGACCGGGCCCGTGGCGTCCATGACCAGCAGGGCGCCGATGCGCTTCTCGGCCATCAGGGTCAGGGCCTCCAGGACGCTTGCGTCCGGGCCGATGGACCAGACCTGGGTGCCTTTCTGCGTGAGTACCCGCTCAATCGTTTTCATCGCTCATCCTCAAGGTCGCACCGCTGTGATTCGGTGCCGGGTTTCGTTATGGTGCCGTTTCGGGCCGTCGCCTCTGAAGGGCCTTGATCATAATTCCGCCCACCTTGTTCAGTCCCGGCGTCGCCGCTCCCTCGCAGAACATTGTCTTGCGCACGCAAACCCACATGGGCCGGTCCGCCTTTGGCGGATTTGTGATCAAGGCCGCCATGCGCATTGCCCAAGGCGGCCAGTTCATCGGAGAGGCCATCGGCATGAGGCTCGGTCGTCTTGCCGCTGGCACGCAGCTTGACCTGTTGCAACTCCAGGGTGGAGTCCTTACCCAGACGAATCCGCTGCAATAGGCGCTCGATGTTCATGGCTCTCGCTGGTGCCGCCTACTTGAGGGATTCGCTGCCGGGTTCAGCGGGCATGAATGCCTTGATCATAGTACCGACCGCGGGTTTCGGGGCGCGGAGCGCCCAACACACGCGTGACACCGCTGGAGCGGTGTCACGCGGGGAGCGGGGGGCTGGCCACCGATCGCGGACGCCGGACTACTGGCTCGCCAGGGCGACACTGGCCATCCGGATCGCCATCTCGATCGCCGCCCGCAGGCTCCCCAGGTCCGCCCGGTCCGTACCGGCCAGGTCGAGTGCGGTGCCGTGGTCCACGGAGGTGCGGATGATCGGCAGCCCGAGCGTGATGTTGACCGCCTGACCGAAGCCCAGGTGTTTGAGCACCGGCAGACCCTGGTCGTGATACATGGCGAGCACCGCGTCCGCGCTGGCCAGGCGCTCCGGGACGAAGGCGGTGTCGGCCGGCAGCGGCCCTTGCAGGTCCCAGCCGCGCCCGCGCAGGGCCTCAAGGACCGGGGTGATGACCTCGATCTCCTCGCGCCCCAAGTGTCCGACCTCTCCCGCGTGGGGGTTGAGTCCGCAGACCAGGATGCGCGGCGCGGGGAGGCCGAAACGTCCCACCAGGTCGCGGTGCAGGATTTCGATGACCTGGGTCAGCAGGAGTGTGGTGATCGCTGCGGCGACCTGGTGCAGGGGCAGATGGGTGGTGACCAGGGCGACGCGCAGACCGGGCGTGGCGAGCAGCATCACGGGCAGCGCCGCACACCGCTGCGCCAGGAATTCGGTGTGACCGGTGAAGGGAATGCCTGCGTCGTTGATGATGCCCTTGTGGACCGGCCCGGTGACCAGGGCGTCCAGGGCGCCAGTGAGACAAAGGTCACAGGCGACGCGCAGGGTCTCGAGCACATAGGGGGCGTTGGCGGGATCGAGCCGACCGGGCCGGGCGGCCGCGGCCAAGGGGACCCGACGCACCCACAGGGTCCCCGGCGGAGCGGGTTCGCGGGGGCCATCGGACCCATACTCAAGGCATGTGAGCGGCAGCCCGAGCGCCCGGGCGCGCCCGGCGAGCAACGCCGGGTCGGCCACCGCGACCAACCGGGCGGAGTGGGGTGGCTCCTGAATCAGGCGGACCAGGAGGTCGGGGCCGATCCCGGCCGGCTCCCCCGGGGTGAGCGCGAGCCGCGGCAGGCCCGGCGTCTGGCCCCCGGGCGGGTGCCGCTCAGGGCTTGACGCCGGCGCCATCGCGGCGTATCTCCATATAGCTTTCGTCGCGCAGCCGTTTGAGCCAGGCATCCGTGGCCTCCTCCCCCTTGCGCCGCTGGATCGCCTCACGCGCCTTGATGCGCAGCAGCTCGTCGGTGGTGTCCTGGGTACGGCGTTCCTGGACCTGCATGATATGCCAACCGAAGGAGCTCTTGAACGGCTCACTCACGTCACCGATGGCAAGGGTGTCCATGACCTTCTCGAACTCCGGTACTGTATCGCCCGGACTGACCCAGCCCAGATCGCCGCCCTTGAGCGCGGAGCCAGTGTCGTCGGAGTGGGCGCGGGCAAGGCTCGCGAAGTCGTCGCCGCCGTCGATGCGGGTGCGCAACTGCCCGAGGCGGATCTTGGCGTCCCCATCGGAGACCATCTCGCTGGTGCGCACCAGGATGTGGCGCGCCTTGGCCTGGGTAATGTTGCCCGGGAGGCCACCCTTGACGTCCGCCATCCGGATGATGTTGTAGCCGCTGGGGGTACGGATCGGGTCGGTGATGTCGCCCTTGGCCATGGTCTGGGCCCGATCGGCCACCAGGCTTGGGACGGCCGTCATCTCGAACCACCCCAGATCACCGCCTTCCAGGGCGGTGCGCCCTTCGGAGCTGGCCGCCGCCAGCGCGGCGAAGTCGGCCCCGGCGCGTAGTTTGGCCACCAGTTGCTTGGCCTTGATCTGCGCCGCGGCGATCTGGTCGGGGCTGGGCTGATCCGGCAGGGCAATCAGGATATGCTGGAGCCGCACCTGCTCGCGCGGTATGAGTTTACCCTTCTCCTTCTTTAGGAAACGCGCTATCTCCTGGTCGGTCACTTGGATGCCGCTCATGACCTCCTGGCTCTGCAGCCGGGCGGTGAGGATCTGCATCCGCGTGTCCTCGCGGAAGTCCTGGAAGCGGATATGGCCGGTCTCCAGCGTCGCCTTGAGTTCCTCGACGCTGAGCCCGTTGCGGCTAGCGATCGTCTGGATGGCCGCGGTCAGGGCAGCATCGTCCACCTTGATGCCGAGTTGCCTGGCGCGCTGCTGCTGGAGGCGCTTGAGGATCAGCCGCTCCAGGATCTGCTTGCGCAACTGCTCCGGCGGCGGCACCGGGGTGCCCTGCTGCTGGAGTTGGGGCACCGCCCGGTTGATCTCATGGGTCAACTCGCTCTGCACCACCACGTCGTCGTTGACGACGGCGACGATCGAGTCCAGTGCCTCGCCCGTCGCCACACGGGCCCCGGCAGCGCCCAAATCCAGGCCGAGCAGTCCGGCAACCACCCAAGTCAGCAGCGTCGCGGCGCCGCCAAGTGGCCCCGGCCGGGCGCCGTGTTCAGTCCGAGTCATAGCCATAGATTCTTTGTTCCTGGAGTTTATCGATCTTATCGCCGAACGAGCCCAAGCCTGCAAGCTCCAGTTCCAACATGACGCTGGTACTGCCGACGCTGGTCGCGCTGGTCTTCAAGTGGCGCTCGAGGATCCGCACCCGCCAGCAACAGCGCCCGAACTCGATGCCGCCGAAGGCCTCCACCGTGTCGGACTGCAGCAGCGAATAGAGCCAGCGCCCGACCACACTGACCCGCGGGCCGAGCGGCAGGCGGAACGACAGGTCGGTATTCTCGTAGCGCTCGGGCACGGTCGCGCCCAGGCTGTAGCGATAGGACAGGTTGACCACGCGATCATCGCCCGGGGCATAGCGCAACTGCAACACGCGCTGTTCCCACTGGTTTTGCGTGAGGTGCGGGTCCCACTGAAAGCTGGCCCGGGCGAGCCACCCCGCGGCCGGATTCATCGACAGCTCACCGGCCACCGAGGAACTGGAGTTCTCTTCCGGCGTCGCCCCGGCGAGTTGCACCCGGCGCGAGGCAAAATACAGGATCTGACCCAGGCTGGCGCGAAACCACTCGCGGCCGTCGGTCCCGCCCAGGGTCCGGGAGGTCAGACCGATAGTGAGTCGGTTTTCATCGCCGATGCGGTCATAACCGGCGAAGCGGTTGGGCCGAAACAGGCTGGCGTAACTGAAGGTCAGCAGGCTGGTATCGAACAGCGGGGTCTTGGACTGATCGGCATAGGGCGTCAGGACATAGTAAAGATGGGGCTCCAGTGTCTGCAGCACCGAGGCGCCGAACCAGTTGGTGTCGCGATCGAAGATCAGCCCGCTATCCAGGTTCAGGCTGGGGATGACAAAGGTTTGCTGGGCCGGCGTCCTCGGTGCCTCGTTCAGCAGCTCATAGCCGGTGGCGTAGAGACGCACCTGCGGGATCACATAACCGAAGCTGCGGCGCAGGGGTAGGCGCAACGAGGACAGCAGCACATTGCGGTTTCCATAGACCTTGGCGGGATTGTAAAAATAGTCGTACTGGTCCTGGAAGCTGAACTCCACCGGCCCCCAATGCAGCGGCGTCAAGTCCAACTGGATATGGGGACGTTGCTCATAGGGACGGTTTGCGAGCAGGACGCCCTCGGCGATCGTTTGGAAATTTTGGACCCAGGTCGAGACGCTGTAACCATTTTCAGCATAAGTGATAGAGCCGCGCTGCACCAGGTTGACAAGGCTCGTAATATCCAGGTTGTTGCCGAAATCCGTGAGGAATTTATCGTCGGACACCGCGCTGTAGTCGATATTGGTCGACCAGTGACTGCCGAATACGGCGGACTCCGTCAACCGCTTGCCCCAGCGCATGCCGGCCTGCGGGTCCTGGTCGTCGTGCGGCAACACCTCGCCGGTGAACTCGGCCTTCCCGAACTTCGTCAGACCGCGCACCTGGGCGCCGAGCATCAGGCCCCTTGTGCTCATGTACCGCGGGTAGAGGGTCGCGTCCAGATTGTGGGCGATGTTCCAGTAATAGGGCAGGATGATATCCATGCCGGCGTTGTTGCCGGACCCGACCTCGGGGATCAGGAACCCGCTGCGCCGCCGGTCATCGATCAGAAAGCGCAGGTAAGGGCTGTAGAGCAATGGCAGGTCACCGAGCCGCAACTGGGCGTGACGGGCGGTACCCATGCCCTCCGCCTGATTGAGCTCCAGGTCGCGGGCATGAATGGACCAATCGGGATACCCTGGTGGACAGGTGGTGTAGACCACATCGTGATAGCGGCTGATCTCCCCTGGCAGCAGGTCCGCCGTGGCGGCGCTGCCACGCACGTTGATGGCACCCGTCAGGCGATAATGGACGTCGTCGAAGGTGCCCTGCTTCGTCTGCAGGTTGTAGTCACCGGTGTCGGCCTGCAGCCGCGCCCCCGGGTAGTCGAGATAGACATTGCCGGCCACGTTCGCCGCGCCGCTCTTGCGGTCATAGCTGGAGTTGTCTGCCTCCAGGCGTTGGTCGCCTTGGATGATCGCGACCCCGCCCTGCAGGAGGAAGACCTCGCGGTCGCGGTCATAGTCGGCACGATCGGCGGCGACATCGACCGGGACCCTGGAGTCGGCCGCCGGTTTGGCGCTCTTGCCGACGCCCAGGCCCCGCCTGCCGCCGGGGCGCTTGCCGGTCACCCGCAGCCCGCACTGATCCCAGGGCAGCCCGACGTAGAGCCGCTCATAGTCGTCGCGTGGTGCCGCGGCCGGCAAGGCACCCAGCGCCGCGTCCACCCGCGGGGTATCGGCAGCGGGCGGACTGGCGCGGTCCAACGGCGGTAACACCCAGGGCGAGGGGCCGGTATAGTCCTGGCGCGACGGTTCCACGACCACGGGCATGTGCAGGGCCAAGCGCGCCGACTCCGGCGCCTCGCCCGGGGGCCACGCGGGCGGGCGGGGCGGCTCCACCGAGGTCGGGAGCGCCGGGGCGGGGATCGGGTCTACCGTGGCCGCGGGGGCAACCCCGGAGGGCGCCCCGCTGCCCTCACCCGCAGGCGGGGGCACCTCACTATCCGGGCGCGGCAGGGGCTCATCGCCCTGCGTGGCGGCGGGTTGGGTGTCTGGTTCAGTCTTGCTTTCCGGGGCCGCCGGTACCGGGCTTAGGGCCGCGGCACCACTTCCGTCCGGGGCGCCGTCCGCTCCCACGAGGGTCTCCGCGGCACGGCAATCCCAGGTCTTACTCACGCCCGCGGGGGCCTCGACGGCTCCGGTGCAGTCCCAGGGGCTGTCCGCGGGACCCGCGGCATGGGACCCGCTGAACGCGGCAAAGAGCAGGGTGAGCGCGACGGCTAGAGGACGCACGATAGTGGGATTGTCGGCGCGGATCAGCTCCCGCGGGGATACCATGGTACCTGGTTCCAGGGCGCTTTCGATGCACAAAGCGCTGACCGGTTCCTTGGAGGTTGGGATTTCGCCGCAACCATGTCACATTGCGCCGAGATCGGCAACACGGGGCCGTGCTCGCCCCGGCAAGCCATCAACCTAGTACCCCACGATTGAAATCCTAATTCCATTTCTGGGAGTATATCGTAAGCTACCATTTTTTCAGAATTCTACTGATTCCATGCGATGCCCTTACTGCGTGCTGCCCCTGTCCCTGTAACCGATCGTGAGCGCCGACAACTGAAGACGCTTGAACGACAACCGACCTGTCC
>JADNEJ010000090.1 GCA_016292295.1 Candidatus Thiodictyon intracellulare | reverse complement strand
CGGCCACTGGCGGGTGCCGCCTGGCCGCGACGAGCGACCGCCGCAACCCCCTGCTTAGCGCACGTGGCGTCACGCGCGGGGCCGTCGCCCGACTGCAAAACTACTACAAACGTTTTTATTGAGGCACTTATGTCACGCCCCTTTGGGGCTTGGGATGCGCGGCGGGTCTTGACGATGGTCCAGGCCATTGTGCGCGCAGCAGGATCGCTGGTCCGCAGACGAACCCTACGGGTTGGTTGCGTCCCCGCAGGGTCCGCTGTGCGGACCGTTCGCCGCGTGCCCGGCGAAGGCCTCGGCCTGAGGGATGAGAGGTATAACGGCAAACTGGATTGATTTTGCGTTTATTTGCGTTCATTTGCGGCTAATCTTCTTCTTGAATTGCGTCAATCCAGAGAGACCGCTTTAAAGATCCACCCCGGAATAAGACCCATTGACCGACTTGTTGCAGACCGGGAAGTCGGAAACGATGTTGCCCATGATCAGTTGCTCCAGGCCCGGCCAGATGAACCAGCTCGGGTCGCGCGGGAAGAAGCGCGCGATGCGCCCCGCGGCACCGAAGCGCACGAAGCTCAAGACCTCGCCGCGCCAGCCCTCGACCAGGCCTAGGCCGACCGCCCCGGGCGGTGCCGGCGGCAGGGGCGTGGCGATGGCGCCTCCCGGCAGGGTCTCGAGCAGTCGTTCCATCAGGGCCAGACTGTTGCGGATCTCCGCCATGCGCACCCGCACCCGGGCGGCCACATCGCCGTCGACCTCGGTGTGGACCTTGACTTCAAGGCTGTCGTAGGGCGGGTAGGGGTAGTCGCGGCGCAGGTCAAAGGGCAGGCCGCTCGCCTTGCCGACGTAACCGGTGCAGCCCAGGGCCCGCGCCTGGTCGGTGGTCAGGCGCCCGGTGGTGATCAGGCGGTCGTTCAGGGACGGGTGGTCATCGATGACGTTGAAGAGCGGTTTGACGGCCTTGCGCAGGGCACTGTGGTCGGCGTGCAGGGTCTGGTGCGCATCCGCCGCCAGGTCGTGGGCGACGCCGCCGGGGATGACTGCGTCCATCATCAGGCGGTGCCCGAAAAGAATGCGGCCGCGCCGCTGCCAGGCCTCGCGTAGGCGTGCGCACTGGACCAGGGCGAAGGTGAAGCCCACGTCGTTGCAGATGGCCCCGATATCGCCCAGGTGATTGGCAATCCGCTCCCGCTCCGCCATCAGGGCGCGCAGCCACAGAGCGCGGGGTGGGACTTCGCACCCGGTGGCGCGCTCCATGGCCTGGCAGGCGGCCCAGGTGTGGGCAGCCGTGGAGTCACCGCTGACCCGCCCCGCCAGCCGTGCCAACCCGGCGGGATCCCGGCCCACGGCGATTTTTTCGATGCCCTTGTGGACATAGCCCAGGCGCTCCTCCAGGAGCAGGACCTCTTCACCCATCGCGTGGAAGCGAAAGTGCCCCGGCTCGATGATGCCGGCGTGCACCGGGCCCACCGGGATCTCGTAGACGCCGCTGCCATGGACCGGGACGAAGGGATAGTCGGTATCTGCGGGAGTGCGCGGGTCGGACCGGCCAGCCGCCGGGAACTCGGCGCTGAGTGGAAACTCGTCCGCCCGCCAGGCCTGGTGACGGGTCCAGCGGCGTGCCGGGCCGCTGAAGGAGACCCCGGTCAGGTCGTGGCAGTGACGCTCCAGACGATCCAGGCCCGGGTAGTAGGGCGTCTGGGAGGGCAGGGCCGGCTGTTGCAGCGGGACCAGCGTCTCCAGTAGCAGATAACCGCCGTGGTGCTCCAGGCAGGCGCGCACCACGATGTAGGCCGCGCCGGGTGCGCCGTGCGCGGTGTCCGGCGGGTCAGCCCAGACCCCCGCGTGGCGCAACCCCATCCGCGCCCCGATCTTGGCCGCGCTGCCCCAGTCATGGGGGTTGAGCATTAGCCGCCGGGCCGGGGGCAGGGACTGCAGGTCGTCTGCATGGGAGAGCAGGCGCTTGTCAGCCAGCCGAGTGAGGAACTCGAATAGCCAGTCGATCTTCACAGCAGGCGCGTCCCCGTAATCAACCCAGTTGCCCGATCCAGCCAGTTGGCCAGGAAGGTGGGGATCGCCAGCCCCAGCCACAGCACCAGGGTCAGGTGGATGGCGACCGGGATCATGTTGGCCGCGACCGGCTTTTGGCCCTCCGGCGGGGTGCCGTAGACCATGGGATGCAGGTGCCGGAAGAGTCCCGCGAAGGCGACCGCGAGCCCCGAGAGCAGGGCCAGTGTGAACCAGGGGGCGGTCTTCATGGTTGCCGTGAGCAGCAGGAATTCGCTCATGAAGACGCCGAAGGGTGGGAAGCCGGCGATCGCTGCGACTCCGATCAAGAGCGACCAGCCCACCGCCGGCTGGGTACGGATCAGGCCGCGGATTTTCTCGATGGCCTGGGTGCCGGCGATATGGGCGGCATGACCGACAGTGACGAATATCGCGGACTTGGTCAGCGAGTGCACCAGCATATGCAGCAGGGCGCCGAAAGTGGCGAGCGGCCCACCCAGGCCGAAGCCGAAGGTCATGAGCCCCATGTGTTCGATGGACGAGTAGCTGAACATGCGCTTGATGTCACGCTGACGGTGCAGGAAGAGCCCGGCCACAAGAAATGACACGAGCCCGAAGCCCATCAGCAGGTAGCCCGCTAGGTGCGGGTTGGCGGTGTGCGCGAGCGAGCCGTCCACCAGCATCTTGAGCCGCACTACCGCGTACAGTGCGACGTTGAGCAGGAGCCCGGAGAGGACCGCGGACATAGGCGTGGGGCCTTCGGAGTGGGCATCCGGCAGCCATTGGTGCATGGGTACCAGACCGATCTTGGTCCCGTAGCCCACCAGCAGGAAGACGAAGGCGAGCCGCATCACTGCGGGTTCCAGGCGCCCGGCCTGGCTATAGAGGGTGCTCCAGTTGAGTCCGTCCGCGGGATCGCTGATCACCTGTTGCGCGGCGAAATAGGTCAGCACGGTACCGAACAGGGCGAGCGCGATCCCCACGCTGCAGAGAATGAAATACTTCCAGGCCGCCTCCACCGCCTCAGGGGTCCGGTACAGGGAGACCAGGAGCACCGTGGCCAGGGTGGCACCTTCCACCGCCACCCACATCACGCCCAAGTTGTCGGTGGTGAGCGCGAGCAGCATGGTGAACATGAAGAGCTGATACATGGAGTGATAGGTGCGCAGCCGCCGCTGCCCGATGCGGCCGGTCTTCAGGACGTAACGCATGTAGGGGCGCGAGAAGATGCTGGTGGTCAGCGCGACGAAGGCGGTCAGCACGGCCAGATAGACGTTGAAGGCATCGACCCGGAAGGGCAGGCCGGCGATGTTCCCTGTGATCGAGCCCGCGATCACGGCTGAGACCTGCCCGGCGAGCGGTCCGGCGCTGGGCCCGATCAGCTCGCCGGGCAAGTCGCTGACCAGGGCCATCGACCAGGCCAACCAGAGTGCTGCCCCCAGGGAAACCGCCGAGACGCCCAGATTGAACCAGCCGGCGAGCGGTGGCGGACGGATCAGGCCGAGCACCAGAGCGCCTAGGAGCGGCGTCAGCAAGACGAGCGTCAGTGCGTTCACTGGGCCTCCACCTGGGGTTCATCAGGGGCCTCACCCGTAGTCTCGCGCAGCCGATTGAGTCGGTCCACGTCGAGCGAATCGATGCTCTCGCGGATCTGCAGGAAGAAGACGCCGAAGAGCACCATGGCCACCAACACGTCGAAGGCGACCCCCAGTTCCACCACCAGGGGCATGCCGCCGGTGGCCGAGACGGCGGCCAGGAAGAGCCCGTTCTCCATCGACATGAAGCCCAGCACCTGCGCAACTGCCTGGGTGCGGAAGACCATCATCAGAAGCCCGATCAGGACCACTGCCAGGCTTATGGCGACGATGTTGCGGGTAAAGGTCAGTTCCTCCTGGATCATGGGTAGCACCAGCCAGTAGCTGAAGATCACTAGCGCGACCGCGGTCATGGTCACGAGTGTCGGGCTCTGCAGGGACTCAGTGTGCCGCTCCAACTCCAGGCGCCGCACCAGCCGATGCAGCATCCAGGGGATCAGCATGGCCTTGAGCATCAGCGTCAGGGCCGCAGAGAAATAGAGGTGATGGATGTGCCCGGTCGCCGCCACCACCGTGGTCACGGCCGCCACCAGGGCGCCCTGCCAGGCGAAGGCATGGATCGCCGAGATCAGCCGGTTCTGGGCCAGCAGCACGAAGGACAGGAACAGCACGATCGCCGCCAGCACCAGCACCAACTGCTGGAGGAGCGGCAGCAGGCTCAGGTTCATGCCCTCACCTCCAGGATCACGTGGCTCAGGAGTCCCAGCAGCGACAGCAGCAGGGCCAGATTGAGAAACTCCGGGGCGCGGAACAGCCGCATCTTGGCCAGCACCGTCTCCCCGACCGCCAGGACCGCCCCGAGCGCCGCGAGTTTGGCCAGCACCGCGGCCAGCCCGAGCCCCAAGGCGGCGCCGCCGAACCCGCGCCCGATCCCCCAGGGGAAAAACACATTGGCGATTAGGGTCCCATAGAGCAGCAGCTTGATCTGTGCCGACCACTCCATCAGGGCCAGGTGCCGACCCGAATATTCGAGCAGCATGGCCTCGTGGATCATGGTCAGTTCCAGGTGGGTGGTTGGATTGTCGATCGGGATGCGGCCGGATTCCGCGACCGCCACCAGGATCAGGCCGCCCAGGGCGAACAGATAGGATGGCCGCAGAACGAAGCCATCGACCAGGTGATGATCGATGACACTCGACAAGTTGGTCGAGTGGGCAGTCATGGCCAGCGTGAAGACCGCCATCAGCATGGCCGGCTCGGCGAGGGCTCCGATGAGCATCTCGCGCGAGGCTCCCATGCCGCCGAAGGCGGCGCCCACGTCCATGCCCGCCAGGGCCAGGAACACGCGCGCGAGCGCCAGGAGCCCCACTAGCACGATGATGTCGGCGATGGCCGCGGTGGGCAGATCCACCACCAGCAGCGGCACGGTCGCCGCCGCCATCCAGGTGGCCGTAAAGACGATATAGGGCGCGGCCCGGAACAGGGGGGAGGCGGTATGGGCGACCCGTGCCTCCTTGGCCAGGAGCTTGTAGAGGTCTTGATAGGCCTGTAGCAGGGGCGCGCCGCGGCGGTTTTGCAGGCGCGCTTTGGCCTTGCGCACCCATCCCACCAGGAGCGGTGCCAGGGCGAGGTACAGGCACGACTGGAAGACCGCGAGCACCCAGCCAGGCAGCGTGAGGTAATTATCCACGGCCACCCCGCAGCTTGGGCTTCATGTGATGATCCATAAGAGCCCCACCAGGGTCGCAAGGGTCCAGCCGAGATAGACCCGGATACTGCCCGATTGCAGCAGCACCACCCGTCTGGCTGCCGACTCCACAGCCCGGGCGACTGGCAGATATAAGAGCCCCCAGAAGCGGTCCCCGATATGCAGCCGATGGCGCAGCGTGCCGTCCTCTTGCGGGGTCAGCGTTTCATCGATCTGGAACAGGAGCCCGAAGACCCGCCGGATCGGTTGCGCAAAGGCCGTGGCAGTGTACTGCATTCGGGCCGAGGGCGGCGCGAAACCGCAGTCCCAGGCATCGCTGCGGCGTATCCAGCGCACCGGTGCACCGCGCGACCACAGATAGTTCAAGCCCCAGAAGACAGTCAGGCCGATCCCGGCGAGCATCAGCACTACCAGCGGGCCGCTGTAGCTCGCGGTCTGCGGCGATACCGGGGTCAGCCACAGCCAACCGTAGGCGCCGGCCTGGGGTAGTCCTCCGCCCAAGATGGCCCGTGGCACCGCGTCAATTAGCCCGATGACCCAGGTCGGAAAGACCCCGAGCAGCAGGCACAGGAGCGCCAGGAACCACTGACCGGCCTGTATCCCCCAGGGCCCCGGGCGGGCGCGGCGCACGTGACGTGAGCGTGCCTGGCCGAGGAAGGCGATGCCGTAGACCTTGACGAAGGTGACCGCCACCAGGGCTCCGGTCAGGGCCAGCACGGCCGAGGCGATGGGGATTAGACTGCGCAGGACCCCGCTCTGGAGCTGCCAGGCCTGAAGCGCCGCCTGGAAGGTTAGCCACTCCGAGACGAAACCGTTAAAAGGAGGCAGGGCGGAGATGGACAGGACCCCGACCAGGAAGAAGAGCCCGGTCCAGGGCTTGCGGCGCAAGAGCCCGCCCATCTGGTCCAGATCGCGCTCGTGGGTGCTGTGCAGGATGGCCCCGGCACCCAGGAACAGAAGCCCCTTAAAAAGGGCGTGATTCAGGCAGTGATACAGTGCCGCGACGAAGGCGAGTGCCCCGAGTGAGCGGTGGCCGGTGCTGAGAAACACCAGACTCAGGCCCAGCCCGATGAAGATGATCCCCAGGTTCTCGGCCGAAGAGTACGCGAGCAGGCGCTTGAGATCCGTCTGCAGCAGGGCCGCGAGCACCCCGAACAGGGCCGAGAGGCAGCCGATGATCATCACGACCACGCCCCACTGCCAGGGGAATTGCCCGATCAGGTCGAAGACGAAGCGGATAAACCCGTAGACGGCGACCTTCAGCATCACCCCGGACATTAGGGCCGATATGTGTGACGGGGCCACCGGGTGCGCCTCCGGCAGCCAGGCGTGCAGCGGTACCAGACCCGCCTTCATGCCGAAGCCCATGAAGGCGAGGGCAAAAGCGACCCCGGCCCAGATCGGCGGCAGATCGGCGGCGCGCAGTTCGCTGAAGGAGAAGCCTGTACCGAAGGCCGCCAGCACCCCATAGCCGAGCAGGATCATGAGCCCGCCCACATGGGCCATCAGCAGATAGAGGAAGGCGGCGCGCCGGTTGGCGGTGTGTTCGTGGTGATAGGCGACCAGGAAATAGGACGAGAGCGACATCAGCTCCCAGGCGACCATGAATAGGAAGGCGTCGTCCGCCAGCACCACCATCAACATGCCGGTCAGGAAAAGCCCGCTGAAGCCGCCCAGGGCCGTCAGCGAATCGTGCCCGTGCTCGAAGCCGCGGACATAGGCCGGGGCATAGAGCCCGACCGCGCAGGTGACGACCCCGATCAGCAGCAGAAAGAACCCGGCCAGGGCATCGAGCCGCACATGCCAGGGCAGCCAGGGCAGACCAAGCGGCAGCGTCGTTTGCACCGTGCCTCCCAACAGCAGGGCTATCACCCCCGCCGCCAGGGCCGCAAGCCCGGCCAGTCCGAGCAGCGGGGTGGCCACCAGCCGCAGGGTAGCGGGGATCCGCGCGGCGAGCAGCGAAACGAACGCGGACAGCAAGACCAGCACCACCGCCATCCCGGCTAGGGCCAGGGCCTGCTCCATGGTGACGGCGCGGCTCATGGGGCCGGTTCCAATGGCGGCACTGGCAGCGGCCCGGGGGTCGGCGTCGGCGTGCCGGCCGCCGTCTTCAGCCGCACCCCGCGTCCGCCGCCGCCGCTGGGCGAACCCTCGGCGATGAACTCGACCCCGGCCCGTTCTAATGCCTCCACCAGTTTTACCAGTGAATCCACGTTTCCGCGCACAGTGCCCTCGCTCGCCTCCATGCGCTGTATGGTCGGCAGCGACAGCCCCGCCGCTTCTGCCAGGCGGCGCTGGTCGAGACCCAGCAGGGCGCGGGCAGCTCGGAGCTGGGCGGCGGTGAGCATGTGCAAGACATCTGTTGTGATGCGTGGGGCCTTAGAATAGCCAGTTTTAGCTTGATTTGGCAAGGGCGAAACGTCGGGGCCTGGGGAGCGGCGCCGAGCGGGAGGGGGTCGCCGGCCAGACCCCGGGGGTCGCAGCCTAAGCGTCCCTCAGCCGCATGGCGGCTTGGGCGTCTCGTGGTCGGAATTCGCGTTCTCGTCGCGCTCCACTTCGTCGCAGTGGTAGCGCTGGCTGAAGCGGATCACGAGGATGGCGACGCTGACCAGCAGGATGGCGCCCCCCTCGAACAACAGATTCTCCGGCGCAATGTTCTTGCCTTGCAGCACGATTAGCCGCGACAGGGCGGTCACGGCGATGAACATGGGGTAGGTGAAGGGCGCGCTGTGGCGGATGAAATAGACGTTCGCCATGGCCATGATTTCGAGGAATATGAAGATCAGCAGCACGTCTTCCAGCTTCACCTGGGCATTGCCAACGACCCCCACGACCAGTTGCCCGATCGCGAGCAGGGCCAGTCCGCCGACCAGGAGCAGTACGGCCTTCTCGACATAGCGGAAGATGGTGGCAAGGAAGCGGTCGAGTTGTTGTTGCGGTGTCATCATGTGCGTCTAATTGGGTTGCTGTGCCGACTACTCATCCGCTTGGCGCGGCGCGGCGGTTACCGCCTTGTGCGGTTGACGTATCTCATTGTGGCGCTTTTCGATCTCGCGGCGGAATTCGCGCCGCAGCGCCGCGGTCTCGTAGCGTCGCCGCTCGTTCGGCGTCTCGATCCGGAGCGGCGGGACTCGGACCGGGTGGCCCTCGTCATCGACCGCGACCATCGTAAAATAGCAGGTCATCGCATGCCGGGTGGTCTTGTGAATGATATCCTCGGTCATGACGCGGATGCCGATCTCCATCGAGGTGGTGCCCGTATAATTCACCGAGGCCAGGAAGGTCAGCAACTCCCCCACCCGCACCGGCTGCCGAAAAAACACCTGATCCACGGATAGGGTGACCACGTAATGATTGCAGTAGCGCGCGGCGCAGGCATAGGCCGCCTGATCGAGCAGACGCAGGGTGGCGCCGCCGTGGACATGGCCCGAGAAATTGGCCATGTCCGGCGTCATCAGCAGGGTCATAGTCAGGGTCTTGTGCTGCATTTCCATCATCAAGTTTACCTCTTTCTCGTTGCCACGCGCTGGCCTTGATCATAATTCCGCCCACCTTGTTTAGTTCCGGCGTCGCCGCTCCCTTATAGAACATGGTCTTGCGCGCGAAAACCCACATGAGCCAGCAGGCCTTGGGCGGATTTGTGATCAAGGCCCCACGCGCCGAGACTGTGCAAGTATACACGTCTCATCTGAGATTTTCGCTCAGGACCCTAGCGTAATCGGCCGACGTCGATATACTATCGTCCCTATGCTCGTCCTATGCTCGACTAGACCCTCTCCACCGAACAACTCGCCGAGCTGCGTGCCGCC
>JADNEJ010000220.1 GCA_016292295.1 Candidatus Thiodictyon intracellulare | reverse complement strand
GCGCGCGCAAACCCACATGGGCCGGCCAGCCTTGGGCGGATTTGTGATCAAGGCCAATGCTTGCTTGACCGGCGAATTGCGCAAGAAGCCTGGCAACGGAGAGTTCGGGTAGTCGCCACAGGGCGAGCGACTTGTCTCCCCAAGAGTAGTCTCCCTCAGTGCAGTTCTCGTTGAGAAGCATTAGCGGAGCCGGGAAGCTGAATGGCGCTATGGTGAGGTTGAGGGGGCGCCAGTGGCCCGTCGGGATGTCGATGTTGTCGGCCCTATCCGTAAATGTGGTGGTGAGCAGGTATTGTGAACCGCTCCGCTGCATCGCCAACAGGGCCTTCGCTATGTCGTGAAATGACAGGTGCACCAGCAGATCGCGAGAAAAAATCAAGTCAGCCTTTGGTACCGTATCAGCGGTGACGTCGAGGACCAAGAAGGTCCGGCGCGAGTTGCCGTAGGTCCGCGCGTTACGTTTGATCAGGTCAGGTACCACATCTGCGCCCGCGTACTCTAGATCGAGATCGAGGTGGGCCATCCAGTGAAAATCACCGCACGGCATATCGAGCATGGAGGTGACTTGCCACTGCCTCAGCAGACCGGGGAGTTGTTGCCGGATAACCTGCGTTTGAGCCAAATCCGAACCCGCGCCTGATCTGGATTCTTTGTTGCCCCAATAATTGTTGTGATAGATCGAGGAAAAGATTTTCGTGCTGTCGGTTGCAGTGCCAGGTGCTGTCGCGCATTGGCGATATCCCATCTTGAGAAGCCAGCGGGACAGTTGGTCGAACATATTCAGTGTCGCGTATCCTGATGGAAAGAATGCTGAAGGTCAAACGAGACCTCCCAAGGCTTAAAGATTTCAGAGTCAGGCCTCGGGCGCGACATTTTACCTTTTGGCGTTCACTGAAATCAAGCAACTGTCCGAAGTGGCGCTCATAACCCCGACCTGGCGGTGGCCTAAGGCCAGTGGGACCCCCGACCTGGCGGTGGGCGGTGACCTACGGCCAGTGGGGACGCCCCGCTACCGCCGCGATTGCCGCTGGGCACCGCCGGCCGAGGCGGGGCTCAAACTGCCGAGAGGTTGAAGATATTGTACTTTGGGTATAGGATCTCACTGACGACAAGGGGCATTAGGGCGTTCGCCTGCTGAGGTTGTTCGTCCGCTGAGGTGCAGCCGCTTTCCGGCGGGCATTGTGCGGCGCGAGGACGCTCCTAACCTTCCCGGCTCCGGGCACTTGAGAGACCGCTCGAGCAAACCTTAGGGCAGGCTCGTCGATCAGCGTCAAGATATATCGTATTCTGTGTGGATGACATCGGCGGTAGACACGATGGCCGGCTCGGGCCGAGGAGCCCTTGATCATTAAATTCCGCCCACCACCTTGTTTAGTCCCGGCGTCGCCGCTCCCTTGCAGAACATGCTCTTGCGGACGCAAACCCACATGGGCCGGCCGGCCTTGGGCGGATTTTTGATCAAGCCCGGTCGAGGATCAATTTAGATGAAGTTAGTCGTACTCGGTGCTACCGGAATGCTTGGACATAAGCTCTTGCAGCACCTCTCCCGAGGGCACGAGGCCTGGGGGACCTTGCGCGGAGAGCCGGACGCGGCGCCGCAGATCCAAGGGGTGGCACAGGATCGGTTGATCGGCAAGGTCACGGTGTCGGACCTGGGGTCGATCTGTCGCGCCATAGAGTTGGTGGGAGCGGATGCAGTCATCAACTGCATTGGCATCGTCAAACAAATCGACGCGGCGAACGACGCCATTGCCTCGATCTCCATCAATGCGCTGCTGCCCCACCAACTCGCTCAGATTTGCGTAGAGACCGGCGCACGCCTGATCCACTTCAGCACCGACTGCGTTTTCGCTGGTCGGAAGGGCCCCTACCGAGAGTCAGACGCGACTGACCCGACTGATCTCTATGGGCGAAGCAAACTCCTGGGAGAGGTGGATCGCCCCGGCTGCTTCACCATCCGCTCCTCGATCGTGGGTCGGGAACTGCGGCGGGGGACCGGACTGGTCGACTGGTTTTTTTCCCAGCGAGGTACCCAGGTGCGTGGTTATCTGCATGCCCTCTACACCGGTCTAACGACGCGGGCCATGGCCGACGTCGTACGGTTGCTGCTCGAATCGCATCCAGCTCTGTACGGGGTGTGGCATGTCGCCAGCGAACCCATCGACAAGTGCAGTTTGTTGCAACTGGTCAATCAAGTCTATGGGCTCGGTGTAGCGATCGTGCCGGACGAGACTTTTCAGTGCGACCGCAGACTCGACGGCGGCCGGTTCCGCGCGGCGACCGGATGGGCGCCGCCGACCTGGCAATCAATGATTGAAACCATGCATGCCGACCCGCTCTTATAAGCGGGCAGTATTGAGGAAACAAAAAGATGTCGTTACTCGACGGTAAGCGGATACTGATTACCGGCGGCACCGGTTCGCTGGGCAAGGTGCTGTTGCGCCGGCTCTTGGGCGGGAAGCATGGGGACCCGGCGCGGATCGTGATTTTCTCTCGTGATGAGGCCAAGCAACACGATATCCGCGTCTATTACCAACACCGACGCGCCGCCACGGATGAAATCATCTACCGTAATTTCCGCGAAAAACTGGAGTTCCGGATCGGCGACGTGCGCGACTATGGCTCGCTGTGCGGTGCGCTGCACGACATCGACATCGTGTTTGCCGCCGCTGCGCTCAAACAGGTACCGACCTGTGAATATTTCCCGACCGAGGCCGTGCAGACCAATGTGATCGGCCCCGCCAATCTGGTTCGTGCGATCCGCGACCTACGTCTGCCGGTGGAGTGCGTTATGGGCATCTCCACTGACAAAGCCGTGAAGCCGGTCAACGTAATGGGGATGACCAAGTCGCTGCAGGAGCGCATCTATGCCCAGGGCAATCTGGAGGCGCCGGATACCCGCTTCGTCCTGTCGCGTTACGGAAATGTGCTGGCGTCGCGCGGGTCAGTCATCCCACTCTTCCACGATCAGATTCGCAACGGCGGGCCGCTCACCATCACGAGCCCGGAGATGACGCGCTTTTTGCTGAGCCTGGAAGAGGCGGTGGACCTGATCCTGCGGGCGGTCGCCACCGGCAAGCGAGGCGAGACCTATATCCAGCGTGTTCCGGCCGCGCGTATGACCGACGTGGCGTCGGCCCTGATCGGTGATCGCCCCATTCAGACGGTCATCACGGGCGTGCGCCCGGGCGAGAAGCTCCACGAGTCCCTGGTCTCCGAAGAGGAAGGTTGGCGCACCTTCGAGCGTGATGGGGACTATGTGGTCGCACCGATCCTGCCGGAACTGTGGGGAGAGTCCAGTGCGGAGCTGGGTCGCTGCCTGCAGCGCGAATACACCTCGGCTGATGACCTGATGTCTCCGGAGCAGGTGCGTGACCTGCTGCGCCGCCGTGGGCTGATGCCCGATCAGGACTTGCGATTTGAAGACGAAGTCCTGGTGTGAAAGATAATGCTCGACCTGGGACCCGGCCGGAGCGCATCCCGGGCTCCCGGAGCCTTCCGAGGCTCGATGTCGCGAACGTTTATTGCCCGGGCGATGCCGGAGCAGAACTGGCTTGACCGAACGGCGGTCTGAGACTGAGCGTCGCCGACACAGGAGCACCCTCATAGACCGACCGCGCGTCTCCATCATCACCCCTGCCTATAACGCGGGCGGCTACATCACCGAAACGGTAGAAAGCGTACTGCGCCAGGGCTACAGCCCCCTTGAGTATATTGTCGTCGATGACGGGTCGACCGACAACACTTTGGCGCAGTTGCGCGTCTTCGGCGAAGCGATCCGCGTCGTGGTGCAGAAAAACGCGGGCGAAAGCGCCGCGGTCAACCGGGGTTATGCCAGTGCGAGCGGTGACATCCTGGGGGTCGTCAATGCCGATGACCCCGTCTTGCCCGGCCTGATCGACGCCTCGGTCGCCACCCTGCTCGCCCATTCGGACCTGGCCGGGGTCTATCCCGACTGGCTGAAAATCGATGCTGCCGGTCGCGTCCTGGATGTCATGCGGCTGCCGAAGTATGACTACCAACTCATGTTGCGTCGGCATCTGTGCCAGATTGGCCCCGGCTGCCTATTTCGCCGCGCCGCGCTGGGCGGGGAAGCCCCGCGGGATTCACGCTTTCGCTACTCCGCTGACTATCACCAGTGGCTGCGTATGGGGCTGCACCACCGCTTTATGCGTCTTCCACGAGTGTCCGCTACCTGGCGCTTTCATCCTGGCGGTACATCCCAGGCATCTCTCAACGCGGCGTTGGCCGCGGACAAAGTGGCCATCATCCACGACCTGTTCGCCCGCTCCGACGTGCCCTTGCCGGTTGCCCAATTGCGTAATGAGTCATTGAGTGCGGCCTATTTCTTTGCCGCGATACTCGCCCTGCACAATTCCGGTATTCCCGCCAGACGCTACATGTGGGAGTCGCTGAAGGTCAAGCCATGGTGGCCGGGTCCGGTGTTACCGCAACGCCATCGCAGCCTCCGCCTGGTACTCTTCGCCCTGGGTGTGCCATGGACCCGTCCGTTGCTGCCACTGTACCGCGGCCTGCGTCCAGACCGATTCGCGGCGATAACCCCCGGGCCACATTACAGTGCATGGCCGGGGCCTTGATCGGCAGTTGCGTGCGGTAAATCGGTCAGGTATCTCGGTGCGTTGGAGGCTCCCGCTTGGCGCGGCTGGGGAAAAGCCGTCTTCTCAGACGCCCGCTCAACGGAATCAAGGCGACGAGGACCGTCAAGGTCAACGCCGCGACAGCGAGCGCCGCCGACAATGAGCGGGGCCGATACCTCATCTCTACCAGGTGTTCGCCGCTCGGCAGCGCGATGCCTCGGAAGCTGCCGTTGACCAGACCCGTATAGACCGGCTGCTTGTCCACCGTCGTGCGCCAACCGGGGTGCCAGGCATCCGCTACCACGACCACCCCAGGCGCGTCCAGGAATACGCCGAAGCGTATTAGATCACTACTCGTCTTCAACCCCTGGACCTCCGAACTGCCGCCGATGGGCGTGACGGCGATTCCAAGGAGTCGGGCGGCCGCGATCAGTTTGGGGTCATCAGTAACCAGGGTACGACATAGCGGAACGGCCAAGCCCTCGCTCCCTTGGGTCTGCATGTCGTCGCCGGCCTCGACCTCCTGCGCCGCGCTCTCTGGAATACCGAGTTGCCGTGCAGCCGCGATCAACTTGGGGTCATCAGTGAAGGTTCGATGACAGGGTGATCCGGGTATATCATCGGGTAGACCCTGCTGTTGGGTCCAGGTTCGGGCGACATAGATCCGACGGCAGACGCTCGGGTTGAGATAAAGTGTTCCGTATGCATCACTATAGGCAGCGCGGTATCCCCTGCTCAACAGCAGTTCATGATGCTCCTTCCATGGCGCGGGAATAAAAAGGTACTTCACCGCCATCAGGTCGAGGATCGGGTCCTTGATCTTGGCGGGATCAGCGGCAAAGTGCAGCGAGGCAAAGTTGCCCCACAGCCGCCCCACGGGCAGCCCGAAGGCTTGTTCAAATATCAGCTTATACCAGGGCAAAATGCTCATGGTCATCGAGCCTACTTCAGCAATCCCATGGGCCGAACCAAATTCCGGCGGGATCCCGGCGAATCCAAAGTTCGCCAAGCGGTAATCTCCGATATTTTGCTTGAGAAATTGCAGCATCGCGGGCGGGACCAGGACGGCATCATTGCGCTTTGGACGCAGGTGGTTCATGTAAAAGGTCAATTCCAGGGCCATCAGAATGAGCAGTCCGGCTCGCCAAGCCGCTGCGCGGGGCGTGCCGCGGCGGGCGCGAGTGATCAAGACTGCGGTTGCCGCTGCAATGACCAGTGCAAAAGTGAGATACCAAACCTGCACTAGGTACCGCCCCTCGTGCCAGCCCCAAACCCGGTAGGCGAGGACGAACGAGCCAAGGATCAACGCGTAGACCGCGACCAGTGCGAAAACGCTGCGATCCTCGCCGAGCAGGGCATCGAATCCAAATGCAACCAGGAACGGAAAAGTGATCGCCACCATCGCCCACCAGTATTGACAACCAAGACTGCTCACCCCGTAGACTTGGGACATAATTTGCGCTATCGGATTGACGTCGTAGATCCTCCCGAGGGCCGTCACGAACAAAAAGGCGGCAGCGAATAACACCCTCTTACGCGACCAGTTGCTGGTCAGGGCTAGGGTGGCAACCACGATGGGGACTATTCCAAGATGAAAGGCGCCGTTACCGAGTCTGATCTGACCCTTCGGGTCGGAGGTAAAGAGTTGCGCGTCGATCGCCGAATAGGACTCCCAGAAATGCTTGGGCGATATCAGGCCGATGAGGTTGCGGAGGCTGACGGGGCAAAATACCCGCTTGACATACATCTCCACCGAGTCCACGAGCGACAGGCTCTCGACGATCGGCAGGTATAAGGGTGCCATGAGCAGCAGCGCTGCAATGAAGCTGACGACCAACAGTACGATCACCAGCAATCGGCGCCCGAATGAGACTGAACCGGGCGTGTCTACCACGCTAAAGGCATAGGCCGCCGCCAGCGTATAGACAGAGGCGAAGGTTAGGAAGGCGACCGGCAGGAAGGTCGTCGCTAGGATCATGGCGTTGGCAGCGACCGCAAGGACGAAACGCGCGCCGGACGGCGCGCGCACGAAAGCCATGAGTGCGCCGAGCAGCAGGGGAAAGAGCACGAAGGCGTGCGACACATTCGAGCCCAGGTTGGCGATATTGAAGCCGCCGAGCAGGTAGACGATGCCTGCGGCGATCGCTGCCCCTTCGCTGAGTCCGAGGTTGACTGCGACAATCAGATAGAGACAGTACAACGAAAGAGCGTAGAACAGCAGCAGTGTGGCATCGGCGGCCAGTTGGCTGCCGTCCAAAGCCGCGGCAACCAGCGTGATGGGGGAAAACTTCTGGTCCACCAGTGTCTCCGGACCGAGCGAGCCCGTCGCGGAGTATGGATTCCAGTAGAGCGATAGGCGATCGTGCAGCACCCGGGCCATGTACCGGCGCATGGGATCAGACTGCCACACGGCGCCGCCTGAATCGTTGAAGCCGTGATGGTAGCTGCGTCCTTCGTGCTCCGGATAGAGGGCGGCCATCGGAGTGCCGTAAACCCCCGCGAAGTAGCCGGCAGAATTAACCAGGGTAGCGCCCGAAAAGATCACGTCCGGAAAGGACACGAGGACCAGCAGTACGGCGAAAAGACCCGCGCGCATACGCAAAGACAGGCTGAAAAACACGCGTAGTGCCGAGCCACGAAATCCGGTCACAACTGCTGTCATCTCTCACTCTCCAGTGGCGCCGCCGCCAGCGCGCCGGCGCCCGGCATAGGCCTTGATCACAAATCCGCCCAAGGCCGGCCGGCCCATGTGGGTTTGCTCGCGCAAGACCATGTTCTGAAAGGGAGCGGCGACGTCGGGACTGAACAAGGTGATTTGTGATCAAGGCCCCCAGCACGGTCAGCAGCACCCATAGGTCGGGATAACTGAAGGCCGCAACCCGCATCATGGCCGCACGGCGGGCGCCGCCCAATTTTCCCCATATCCACGCCATGCGGCCATCCTGGAAGAGCCGCTTGCCGATCCACGCCGCGGCCAGCAGGCATACACGTCTCATCTGAGATTTTCTCTCAGGACCCTAGCGTAATAAGCTGACGTCAATATACTATCTTCCCTATGCTCGACTATACCATCTCCATCGAATAACTCGCCGAGCTGCGTGCCGCTCATCGGCGTACGCGCGACCAGCGCGAGGCCGACCGCATCAAGGCGGTCGTGTCGCTAGCGGGCGGCTAGCCGGCAGAGCAGGTCGCCGAAGTCCTGCTGATCGACTCCAACACCGTGCGCGACCATTTTCGGCGCTATCAGCAGGGCGGTCTGCCCGGTTTGTTGCACATGGCCTACCAGAGAAGCGACTGCGCGCTCACCGACACTGATCTGGTGGCCCTGGATGTGCCTGTTTAAGCACATCTGTACCTGACGGCCAAGGATGTCGCCACGTGGGCCGATGAGGCATTTGGCGTCACCTACACCGCCAACGGGATGACCGCACTGCTGCATCGCCTCGGTTTCGTCTACAAAAAGACCAAGCGCGTGCCCGGCAAGGCTGACACGAAGGCCCAGGAGGCATTTCTCGCCGAGTACGAAAAACTCAACCAAGACAAAGGGGGAAACGACGTCATTTGCTTCATGGACGCGGTCTACCCACAGCACAACCCGGTACTCGGATATGGTTGGATCAAGCGTGGCGAGGACCTCGATCATAATTCCGCCCACCTTGTTCAGTCCCAGCGTCGCCGTCCCCTTGCAGAACATGGTCTTGCGCGCGCAAACCCACATAGACCAGCAGGTCTTTGGCGAATTTGTGATCAAGGCCCGTGGCGAAGACCATCAGGTGAAGTCCAACACGGGACGACGGCGCGTCAACATCAACGGTGCGATCGATCTGGAGCATTTGGAGCCCGTGACGCGCTTCGCTGAGACTATTGATGCGACTTCAACGATCGCCCTGTTCCAGCAACTTGAGCAAGTCTACGCCGTCGGGACCTGGATTTACGTCATTTGCGACAACGCTCGCTACTACCGATCCAAAGCGGTTCAAGGTTCAAAATTATATCAAGGGTCCCCGCATCAAGCTTGTCTTTACTTCCGTCTGATGCGCCCAATTTGAATCTTATTGAGCGGCTATGGAAATTCTTTAATAAAACAGATCTATATAATCAAATATTACGAATCATTTGACGGGTTTCGCAAAGCCTGCGCAGACTGCTTCAGCAACCAGGGCAGGGTGAGTACCAGGGCGACTTGCGCTCCTTTCTGACGGAGAACTTTGAAATAACAGGTCGGTGAGGAAACCGAAAATTTGGCATTAGCTGAGTATGCCACGGTGGGCGGCACACAGCTCGGCGAGTTGTTCGGTGAAGAGGGGAGGGTATAGTGTCGAGCATAGGGACGATAATATATCGACGCCGGCCGGTTACGCTAGAGTCTTGAGCGAAAATCTCAGATGAGACGTTTAGATTCGATGCATTTTTTTATCTTATCGCATAAATCTTCGACAAAAAGAAAATTTCCTCGTCAATAACTTTGCTGGTCAAGACATCGAGAACCAAATTTCAAGCTGATTCAGCCATGAACAGTGTTTAGGCGTGAAATGAAAGACGATGCGATGCGTG
>JADNEJ010000405.1 GCA_016292295.1 Candidatus Thiodictyon intracellulare | reverse complement strand
CCAACGCGCCGTCTCGCCCTGGCCGTCTCTGGCCGAGGTGATCCGCCAGCGGCGCTAAGGGCTTCAAGCCCCACCGTTTCCCTCACCAGCCATCTGATCGGGGCGACCCGCTACGGCTATTTGGCAACCAGGGGAGGCTAAACTGTTACCATGCTGTAGGAGTGATATCTCAACCCTGAAGGCCAAGTGACGTGGGGCGATAGTGATATCAGTGCGCTGCCGGAGTTCAACGAGACCTCGCTGATGTTCATCGACTACGGCGTGGCGCAGGATTTCAAGACCAGCGGCTACAAGTTTCTCATCGGGGTGGCGCGCGCGATTGCCGAAGGCAAGGGAGTGGTCGAGGTCAGTGTCGATGTGGGAACGCGAGAAACTTACTCGTTCTACAAAGGCAAGGATGTGTGAGACACCGTGGTCACCAATATTCTGAAGTACCGTGAGCATGAGCCGGTCAAGCTCAAGTACATTGCCGCTTTCTGTAATGTCGGCGATGCGGACATCGTGGGCTTCCTCAATCTGGTGATCGCAGTCAAACCGAGTCTCATTACCGTAATACCGGAGTACAACTCCGCCTGGCAGGACAAATTCGACCCGCAAACCATCAACGGGATGGCAAAGCTGCTCCACGTCATTCAACAATCGGGCTTTCCCGTGCACCCGCTCGGCGATGTCGAGGGGAATCTGCTGTTCCCGCATATGTGGACGCGGATCAAAGAGATTATGGAGCGGATGCCGGCCTGATCAGCGGCACAGGCAGCTCCCGTTGTACGCCGTGCCCGCGGGGGCCAGCCGCGGGCGGGCTGCCGCCGGACCAGCCTTGATCACAAATCCGCCCAAGACCGGCCGGCCCATGTCCATGTTTTGCAAGGGAGTAACGACGCCTGGACTGAACAAGGTGGGCGGAATTATGATCAAGGCCCGCCGGACCGAACCCGCCTCGTTCACCCGTGATGAGAGCCGCTTTCATTGCGGTACCCCAGACCTCGCGGTTGCAAAGTCGGCCGGATTATGATCATCGCCGAGGTCCCATAGGCCCTCGTTGCGCTCCTGCCTACTCATGCTGTCGAGTTCCTCCGCCAGGTCATCCGCATTCAACTCATCGAAGCGATGCCGACGCACCAGGTACGCCGCCGCCAGGGTTCAGGCGTGGAAATCGGTCTTGTAGAGATCGCCAGGGAACTCATCGCGCAATCCTCAGCAGTTCCAGATAGACCGCAAGCGTCGCCGCATGGATGCGCGTCGCGTCGAAGCGCTCTTCCGCCAGGACCCGGGAACGGACGCCGAAGCGCCGCCGCAGGTCCCCGTCACTCAAAAGCAGCTCCAAAGCATCGGCCAGAGCGACTGGGTCCCGGGGCGGCACCAGGAGGCCGTTCGCCCCCGGCTCCACCGCCTCGCGGCAACCGGTGGCGTCGGTGGTGACCAGGGGGAGGCCCGCCGCCGCGGCCTCGATCAGGAACTTCGGCAGGCCCTCCCGATAATAAGACGGCAGACAGGCGATCTGGGCCGCTGCCATGACGGCGGGCATGTCGGCACGATAGCCCCACCACTCGATGCTCCCCTCGCGGCCCCAATCACGGAGTTGGTCTTCGCTAACCGAGGCGGGGTTGCCGGGGTCCGGCTTGCCCACCAGGACCAGGCGTGCGGGGATTTCCCGCTCCCTGAGCAGCCGAGCAGCGGCTACGAACTCCCCGATGCCCTTGTCCCACAGCATCCGCGAGGCGAGCACCACCACCGGCGGCCCCGGCGGCTCCGGCCGCGGGACGAAGCGGGTCAGGTCCACCCCGGAGCCTAGGATCAGGACCGGCTCCACCCCGGTCAGGCGCAGGAGCTGCCGCTGGTCGTGCGGGTTCTGGACCAGCACCCGCACGTTGGGGGCGGTGAGCAGTGCACGATAGGCGCGCCCCACCAGGGGGCGGAGCACGCGCGCGCGGCCTGACTCGGAGGTGAAGAGATGGCCCATCCCGGCGATGCCGTTGACCACCACGGGCACGCTCGCCAGGCGGGCTGCCAGGGTACCGTAGAGGACCGGTTTCTGGGCAATGTTGTGCAGTAGGACGGGCCGCAGACGCCGCAGGATATGCTTGAGCGCTAGAATGCTCTTGATTTCCCGCAGTGGATTCATTCCCTTGCGGGAGACCGCGAGCGGAATCAGGTCGAGCCCGGCGCCGCGGATGAGGTCGGCGTACTCGCCCACCCCGGTGATGACGGTGACCGCGAAACCCGCATCACGAACCGCGCGGGCCAGCGCCAGGTAGTGGTGGCAGAAGTACCAGTCGACCGTGGTACAGAAGGCGACCCGCTTGGAGTCAGGTGCGGTCATGGCAGCGCGCCCAGGGCGCCGCCAGAGCGGGCCAGATCCAGCCAGGCCTGGAACATCAGCAGGTCCCACAGGTAATAGGACCAGTCGTGGCGGCCCGACAGGTGTTCCGCCCAGCGGGCGCGGATGGGCTCGGGGCGCAGGATGCCGTCGCGCGCCAGCCGCTCGGCGGCCAGCAGGGCCTCCGCCCAGTCGCGCAGCGGCCCGCGCAGCCAGTCTGCCAGGGGCACCCCGAAGCCCATCTTGGGCCGCTCGAACAGGACGGACGGGACGTGCCGCGCCAGGATGCGGCGCAACGGCAGCTTGCCGAGCCGTCCACGTACCTTCCAGGCGAGCGGCAGTGACCAGGCGAGCTCGTAGACCCGATGGTCCAGAAGCGGCACGCGCGATTCCAGGCTGACCCCCATGCTGGCCCGGTCGAGCTTCACCAGGATGTCGTCCGGTAGGTAAAGGACACTGTCCATGTACATCATGGACTCGGTGATGGACGGGGTGCGGGCGCGCCGCGCGGGGTCGGTGAGGACGCTCAATGGCTCGGCGGCACCGATCACCAGGGCGGCCGGGTCCTTCCAGTGAGAGACCATGCGCAGATACAGGGCCTGCGGTGAGTCGCCGGTGAGGATGTCGATCGCCTTGTGCACCCGGTCCCCGGGGTTGGCGATGGCGAGCGGACCGGGCAGCAGGCGGGCGAAGGGGGCGAGCAGCCGGTTCCAGGCGCGGGGGCTCAACCTGGTGACCGCGCCGGCCAGGGCACGGCGCAGGCCCAGCGGCACCCAGCCGATCCACCGCCAGGTGTCGCGGGTCCATAGGTATCGGGAATAGCCGCCGAACAGTTCGTCCCCGCCATCCCCGGAGAGGCACACGGTCACCGCCCGCTTGGCCATCTCACTGACCAGCAGGGTCGGGATCTGGGAGGGGTCGGCGAAGGGTTCATCCCACAGCCGCGCCAGGCTCGGGATGGTCGCCAGGCCATCCGCGGCGGTGACATAGAGCTCGGTATGCTCGGTCCCCAGGTGCGCGGCGATCCGCCGGGCGTCCTCGGCCTCGTTGAAGCCCGCCTCATGGAAGCCGATGGTGAAGGTGCGCACCGGACGTTGCGACTGGGCCTGCATCAGGGTGACCACAGTGCTGGAGTCGATGCCCCCGGACAGGAAGGCCCCGAGCGGTACATCGGCGCGCATCCGCAGGCCCACCGCGTCCATGAGCAGCCGCTCCAGGGCGGCCACGGCCTCGTTCTCGGAGCCCTTGAAGGGTGCAGCGAGCCCCTGCTCGGCCGCGCTGCGGGCGCTCCAGTAGGTCCGCACCCGCGGCTCTTCCTGGCCCGGTGTCAGGGTGGCGTAGGTCCCGGGGAGGAGCTTGCGGATGCCGCGGTAGATGCAATGGGGCGCCGGGACATAGCCCAGGCGCAGGTAGGCGGCAAGGGCGTCGCGGTTGAGTTCGCCCTGCCAGTCGGGGTGGGCGGTGATGGCCTTAATCTCGGAGCCGAACAGGAAGCGCCCGCGATTCCAACCGTAATAGAGCGGCTTCTCACCCAGACGATCACGGGCCAGGGTCAGCCGGCGCGCCTGCCGGTCCCAGAGCGCGAAGGCAAACATGCCGTTGCAATCGGCCAGGGTCGCCACCAGTCCACGCAGACCCAGCGAGGCGAGCAGGACCTCGGTGTCCGAATGACCACGCCAGGGGTAGTCGTCGCCGACCGTCCGGCGCAGGGCCTGGTAGTTGTAGATCTCGCCGTTGTAGGCGAGGACGTAGCGCCCGTCGGTCGAGACCATGGGCTGGTGCCCCAGGGGCGAGAGGTCGAGGATGGCCAGGCGGCGGTGCCCCAGGCCGACCCCGGCCGCGGCATCCAGCCAGAGCCCTCCGTCATCCGGCCCGCGGTGGACCAGGGTCTGGTTCATCCGCTCGAGCGCCTGGCGCAGTGTGGGCTCCGCCGCCGCGCCGGGCTCTATGACCCCGCAAAAACCGCACATCAGTCAGTTCCACGCCGCAGTGATTGGTAAAGGCCCGCGTAGCGGGCCGCGATGGACACCAACGCATAGTCTGCCGCGATGCGCGCGCGGGCGGCCGCGCCGCGGCGGACCAAGGACTGCGGACCCTCGTTCAGGAGGCGCAGGATGGCCCTCGCCAGGGCCGCCGGGTCCCGGGGCGCGACGCTCGCCCCGGTGTCGCCCACGATCAGGCGCGAGTCTCCCACATCCGTGACCGCACAGGGTACGCCGCAGGCCATGGCCTCGCCGATCACGTTCGGGAAGCCCTCCCCATAGGCCGAGGAGGAGACCAGGAGATCCAGGGCGGCGAACACCCGCTGGGTGTCTGAGCGGGGACCCAGCAGGCTGATCGCCCCACCGAGCCCAGCCGCAGCGATCCAATCCCCAAGCGTCCGGTTGCCCCCATCCATTGCCTGACCACACAGCAGGAAGCGGCACTCGGGCCGGGCGGACCGCACCAGGGCGGCCGTCTGGAGAAAGGTTGGCACGTCCTTTTGGGGGTCTAGACGGGCGACCAGGCCCAGGAACGGGGCCGCCACGGGGATGCCCAGTTCGACGCGCAGCGCGATGCGCGCCGCGAGGTCCGGTCGAAAGCGCTCCAAGTCGAACCCGTTGGGGATGACGATGAGGCCGTGCTCGCGGTAACCGAGGGCGCAATGGACCTCCCGGGCGCGCTGCGAGCAGCAGATGATCCGCTCCGGGGCCAGGTGGGAGAGCAGCCCATTGAGGCGCGCCACTAGCCGGGTGGCGCGGCGGGTCTGAAGCGGGTCCAGGTCGCTCTGACGGATGTTCCAGACCAGCAGCGGGCGGCGGGCGCCGCGCCCGACCAGCGGCCTGGCCAGGGCCCCGAGCAAGTCTGCGTGGTACATCCAGGTCTGGATCAGGTCGGGCCTGAATCCAAGCAAGAGCCGCACCAGGCGCAGCAGCACCCCCGGGGAGGGCAGACCGCGCCGCATCTGGAGCGTCTCCACTCGGATGCCCAGTCCGGCGATGCGCTCGCCCATGGGCCCCGGAGCGACCAGTGAGACCACCAGGGGCTCGAAAACGCTCCGCTCCAGGGTCGCCAGCAGCTTCCAGAGCATCATCTCGGCCCCGCCCAGCTCCAGCCCGGTGATGACATGCGCCACCCTCATGAGCGCCTCCAAGACGCGGCGTCGCTCCCGCTGCCGTCTCCAAGACCCAAGAACTCCAGGTACCGACGGGTCACCGGCGCGACCCCATAGTCCGCCGCCCGCGCCCACAGCAGGGCGGCGGCTGGGGGTCGGTCCAGGGTCTGCACGATGGCCGCCGCCAGGGCCGCCGCGTCACCCACCGCGACCAATGGACCACAACGCCCCCCGGCCAGCACCTCCCGCGGCCCGCTCGGGCAATCCGTGCTGACGACCGGGGTGCCGCAGGCCATGGCCTGGATCAGCACCCCTGGCAGTCCCTCCCAAGCAGAGGAGAGCACGAACAGCCGAGCGCGGGCCATGTAGGCGAAGGGGTTTGCCCGAAACCCCGGCAGGGCGACCCGCTCACCGAGCCCCAGGTCCCGGATCAAAGATTCCAGGGCCGCGCGCTGCGGTCCCTCCCCTAGGATCAGCAGGCGCAGGTCGCGCCCCTGGGCCAGCGTGGCGAAGGCACGGATCAGGGTCGGGAAGTCCTTCTGGGGGGTCAGGCGTCCGGCGGCGAGGATCACCTGGACCCTGACCGGCTCCAGCCCCGCTTGCAGCACGGGTTGCAGCCCCGACTGAAACCAGGCATGGTCTGGCCGCTCGGCCGCCTGGGCAGCCAGTTCGGGGGTGACCACCGGATTGGGAATGACTAGGACCCGCGCCCGCCCCGCGCCGATCAAGCGGGTCAGATCATCGGCGACCCCCTGGGAGACGGCGATCACCGCCCACGCCTGGGGATAAAAGACGCGCGCCAGTCGCGGCAGGGCGCGCCCGGCGAGGGAGGGTGCGTGCCGGGCCTCCTGGGACAGGGTGCTGCGCACGCTGACCGCGACCCGCGTGGGCACCCGCGCCAGGGTCCGCGCCCAGAGGGCGATCAGGTTGGCGTGATCCATGGCAGAGAGCAGGACCGCCGGCCGACGGCGGCACAGATAGCGGACCAGCCCCGGCAGGGCCGCCAACATCCGTCCGACCCCAAGGTCGACGAGGTCGCAGCCGGCCGGCACCAAGTCGCGATAGGGGCCCGCGGCGCTCCCGACCACCAAGTCCACTTCGATCCCGGCCGCCACCAGACCGCACGCCAGATTCAACATCATGCGCTCAGCGCCGCCCCCGGCGAGCGAGGGGAGAAAGATCGCCATCCTGGGTCGGCGCCGGCTCAAAACGGGGCATTCGCTCACCTAAGTCCAAGCCTGCGGCTCGCGCCCCGCGGCCTCTTGCGTCAGAACCTCCGCCCTTCGTTTTTGTAAAGTCAAGATCACCTCAGGTAGAATCAGGTTCCGCGCCGGTACCAACGCGCCGGTACCAAGTATCTCAGTTCGCCCGGACCGTGCGCCAGTCCCGTTACCGCCGCCGCGCGCCCAAGCCCCGAACGACTCACCTGGGATGCTGCGCAGCCGGCCCCGACCCAACCTCGCCACCGCGACCACCGGATGCCCCAGATGTCCATTGACGCACCGCTGATCACGGTCATTATCCCCGCTTACAACCGCGCCGCGACGATTGGCCGGGCGCTCACGAGCGTCTTTCGGCAGACCCGTACGGACTACGAAATCCTCCTGGTAGACGACGGCTCTAGTGATGAGACTGAGGCCGTCGCGCGGGCCTTCGCCAACCCGGCCCTGCGGATCATACGACTGACTCACAATTGCGGTGCGGCAGCGGCCCGCAACGCCGGACTGCGAGCCGCACGCGGGGCCTACATCGCCCTGTTAGATTCCGACGATCAATGGCTGTCGAGCAAGCTGGACACGCAGCTTGCCCACCTGCGCCGGTGCCCACCGGACATGCCGGCAACCTGCACCGCCTATTCACTGTGGGAGGGTCGGATGCGGCGCGACTACTTCCCGCGGTCGGTCACACGGCAGACCCTGTTCATGGGCTGTGATCTGAGCCCCGGCTCCACCCTTATGATGCATCGCGCGGTATTGGAAACGGTTGGCCTTTTCGACGAGACCTTGCCCCGCTACGAGGACTGGGACTGGTTGCTTCGTTATTCCCTTACCTATCGTATCGGCGTCGTTGCGCAGCCGCTGGCGATCATCAATTACAGCCCCCACCGTGGCGCCGGGGTCATGGAGACAGCGGCCGTACGGCTATTGGAAAAATATGACGCACAGTTGCAGGCGGGCGGGGCCGCGGGGCGGCGGGCGCGGGGGCTGCGCTGGCTAGAGGTGGCCCGCGCTTACGCCATGGAGCGCAAGCCACGAGCCTTTCTCACCTGTACTGCCAGGGCCTTGTGCGCTTATCCATGGTATCGCCCCGGGACCCTGCTACTCCTCGTGGACGCCTGGCTGGGGGCCCGATTCGTCGGGGCGTTCGAGACCATCCGCGCGCGGCGTCGGCGCCCCCCCCCAGGCAACCCGGGTCAGGATGCCGCTTGACGTACTATAGTTGTCAACTGCCCTGGTACGTCATTGATTTCAATGAGGTGGCGGCCCTCGCCGCAAGCCCCCGCTCAGCTCCCCCGCCGCGACCCGGCCCTTGGCCGCGAGCGCTTGCAACGCTTCCCGGCGGTCTCCGAATTCGCTTAACCTGATGGCTTCGACCCAATGACATCGCGACCGACCGTCCCACCGCCACTGCGATTCTGCATCGTGCTGCCGATGTATAATGAGCAGGCCAATGCCCGTGCGTGCATCACCACGATCTATGCCTTGCTGTCTTCGCTCGATTTTGGGGCCGCGATTATTGCGGTGGACGATGGCAGTTGCGATGATACCTGGTCGGTGCTGCAGGACCTCGCCGGTACCATACCGTCGCTGCGCCTCTGCCGCCACGACCGCAACCAGGGATATGGCGCGGCAAATCGCACCGGGTTTGCGGCGGCGATCGCGGGGGGATTCGAATATGCCCTGGTGATGGATGCGGATGGTACGCAAGACCCGCAATTCATCCGTGGCTTTCTCCCGCACATGCATCGCGGAGTGGATTTCATCAAGGCGACCCGCTATGCTCGCGGCTCGCGCGTGGAGGGCGTGGATTTCAGACGCAAGGCCATCTCCTGGCTCGGCAACAAGGTCGCCAGGGTGGCCCTGCGCATCCCGTTGACCGATTTTACGAACGGCTTCCGGGCGATCCGCAGCGATTTGTTGAAGCAACTGACGACCCACGACAACGGATTTTCAGTGCTGATGGAAGAAGTGGTACAGGCGCGACGCCTGGGGGCAACTTTCGCCGAGGTACCCTATACCCTCACGGTACGCCGCGCACCAGGTTCTGCCTCCAAATTCACCTATTCGTTCACCGTTTACCGTAACTACCTCACGTACCTCTTCCCGCCGCGAGGCTGACTGGACCCGAGCATCAATCAGCAGGGGCGCAGACCGTGCGCTCTCTAGCCCGACATCAAACGCGGGCAGAGTACGCGCGCCCCTGCTCTCCCTGGGCCTTGATCATAAACTCCGCCCACGCTCGTCACGCCGCCACCAGCGTTAGAGCAGGCAAACTGACTGGCCGTGGGCCGTGGGCCGTGGGCCGTGGGCCGTGGGCCGTGGTCGTCGGCGCCGCGCTGGCGGCGGCAGGTCGACGTGCGCCAGCACTTGGTCAAATAGCGCCGGTGAGCCCGCCCGAAGAAGCGTTCAGCGGCGGTGGTGCCGTCGGGGAAGCGGACATAGAAGTTGTGTATGGCCGTCAGGGCCGCTAGCAGCCTGTCGGACTTAGCGACCGGCGCCACCGCCTGAGGCCCTTGGACGGG
>JADNEJ010000114.1:5782-9158 GCA_016292295.1 Candidatus Thiodictyon intracellulare | reverse complement strand
GTCCAAGGGCCTCAGGCGGTGGCGCCGGTCGCTAAGTCCGACAGGCTGCTAGGGCGGGACGCCTGGGCCTGGATCTCAAGTACAAGAGGAGGAGGTCCGCAAATGGACCAAGATCAGGACAACACGACAGATGCCTCTGAGCGCCCCCCGGGGCTGCTGTTGTGGCCTGGACCGGCCGGTGCCTGGGACGATGAGCGGGTCTCGGGTCCGCGAGTCTTGCGCGGGTCCGACGGGACCTGGCGGATGTGGTACTACGGGCGTGATACACAATTCGATCGGGAGATCAACCTGCCGACCGGCCGTTGCGGTCTGGCGCAGTCCGCGGACGGGCTGACGTGGCAGCGAGTGCCGGGGCCGCTGACGGGCGGGGCCGTGCTCGAGGCCGATCCGGACCCGGCGCGCTTTGATTCCGCCCATGTGGGCCTGAGCGACGTGCAGCAGCGCGGCGGCCTCTACTGGATGTGGTACTTCGGCGGCGATCACAGCCGCCAGACCTTCGGGCAGTTCGCCGTCAAGGGTCTGAACCTGCGTCCGGGCTGCGCCATCTCCCGCGACGGACTGCACTGGTCGCGCGTGGCGGGGCCCTATCGAGGCGCCTTGCTGGACCTGGGCGCGCCCGGTGAGCCCGACGCAGCCCTGTGCGCCTGGCCCCAGGTCATGCTGTGCCCCGACGGGGTCTGGCGCCTCTGGTACCACAGCCTGGACCCGGTCCGGATGCTCTTCATCGTCTGCCTGGCCGAGTCGGCGGACGGGCTCAACTGGTCCAAGCGGGGCGAGGTGTTCGGGGCCGGCGCGCCCGGTGCCTTCGATGTCGGGGGGGTGGGCACGCGGCACGTCATCCACCACGACGGCCGTTACCTGATGTTCTACGAGGGCGTCGCCGATGACGGCCACCGCTCGATCGGGCTGGCGACCTCGGCCGACGCACTGCTTTGGGTCAGGCAACCCGGACCCGAGCCCGACGGCTCGGTCTTTGCCCACGCCCCGCGCGGCTCCGGCCACTGGGACGCCTTCGCGGTGGGTACGCCCTGTGTCGTGCCGCTGCCGGACGGCGGATTTCGCCTCTACTACGTCGGCTCCAACGAGACCGCCGGTGGCTTCGCCGACGAGATGGCCATGCGCCACCGCATCGGGCTCGCCCTGAGCGATGGACCCGATTTCACCCGCTGGCGGCGTTGGTAGCCCTGATCGAGCTACCGGACACCCCGACGGGGTTGATCTGAAGTACTAACCGGCGGTTGCGCACTCAGCCTCGTCCGCATAGGCGGAATCGAGCGCCGCGCAAGCGCGGCGGCACAGGTCCGCATAGGCGGGTATCAGGCGCAGGTCCGGGTGCAGACGGCCGGGGTCATCGGCGGCGTCCGGGGCGGCTAGGTCGCATCCTGGCTTATCTTTCCACGCTGCTTCAACAGCTTGGGGTCGGAGACCAGTGGGCGATAGATCTCGATCCGGTCGCCGTCTGCGAGCGGTGAGTCCAGCGGGGTGATTTTGCCGAAGATGCCCAGTTTCTGCTGCTCCAGATCGATCTCCGGAAACTGGCGCAGCACGTCAGAGCGCAGCACGGCATCTCTCACCGTGGCGCCGTCCGGTACCTCTACGTGAACCCAGAACTGGCGCACTGGGTTGGCGTAAACGAGTTGAACCTTCATCGCATCGATCCTTTGGGGAGGCGTCAGACGGCGTGAGCGCCGCCCATTTGGATGGCTTTGCCGCCGGCCACATCGATCATCCGCTTGCCGACGACCAGGAAGCCGGTGACTAGGAAACCGCCTGGGGGCAGGATCATCATGAGGATGCCCATGTTTTCCGGGATGACACCCACCTCCATGAACTTGAACGCGGGGCCAAGCAGCAGCGAGGCGTCCGCGAACAGGGTGCCTGCGCCGAGGATCTCGCGGACCGCGCCGATGGCGGTCAAGGCCAGGGTAAACCCCAGGCCCATGAAGACCCCGTCCGCCAGCGACGGCAGCACCGGCTCCTTGGAGGCGAAGGACTCCAGCCGGGCCAGCGGCAGGCAGTTGGAGACGATCAGCGGGATGAAGAGCCCCAGCACCTTATAGAGGTCGTGCATGTAGGCGTTCATGGTCAAGTCCACTACCGTCACCATGGAGGCGACAATCAGGATATAGACAGGGATCCGCACCTCTTGCGTGATATAGCCGCGGAAGGCGGCGACCAGGCCCCCGGAGGCGGCCATGACAACTGCGGTGGCCAGCCCCATGCCTAGCCCGTTGGTGGCGCTGGTGGTCATGGCCATGGTCGGGCACATGCCGAGCAGCATGGCCAGGACCCCGTTGTTGTCCCAGAGTCCGTCGCGAGCGATTCTGCCGTATCCGGTTGCCATCTCAGCGTACCTTGTTCACTTTCTGGGGGGGCTGTGGCTGGGTCAGCTCCTGCTTGTGGGCGTCGAAGAAGACCAGGCCTTCGCGTATGGCCCCGACCACGCCGCGGGGGGTAATAGTGGCTCCGCTGAACTGGTCGAACTGACCGCCGTCCTTCTTGACCTTCCATTTCTCGATCGGCGGATGGCCCAGGCTTAGGCCTGTGAAGCGCTCGATCCAGTCGCCCTTCTTGACCTCGATCTTGTCGCCCAGTCCGGGGGTCTCCTTGTGGGCGAGCGCCCGCACACCCAGGACCCGCCCGTCGGCGCCGACCGCCAGCATCAGCTTGACCGGACCCGCGTAGCCGATGCCGCTGACCTCGTAGGCGACGCCGATGACCAAGCCGTCCTTCTTGGCGAGGTAGACCGTCAGCCCCTCGTCTTTGGCGACGTCGAGCAGGATCGTATCCACGACCGGGTTGTTGTCATGGATGCCGTCGGGGATCACCGCGGCCAGCGAGTTCTGTCGGTCTTCCATGGCTCGTGCGGCGATGTCCTTGGCCGTCAGTGCGTTGGTGACGGCCAGCAGCAGGCCGAAGCCGAGGCAGAAGGCTCCCAGGACCAGGCCATGATAGATGGAGCCGTTCTTGTTCATTTGCCCCCCTGGGGTGCAAGCGGCTCGCCCCGGCGGGTACGTCCGAACCGGCGCGGCCGAGTGTACTGGTCGATGATGGGGGTCAGTGAATTCATCAGCAGCACCGCGAAGGCAACGCCCTCGGGATAGCCGGCGAAGCTGCGGATGACCCATGTGAGCAGTCCGACTCCGAAGCCGAAGATGAGCTGTCCCGACTTGGAGACCGGGGAGGTGACATAGTCGGTCGCGATGAAGAAGGCGCCGAGGAAGGCCGCCCCCGACAGGATCTGAAAGATCCCGTCGGTAAAGCGCTCCGGATTGCCGAGATTACCCAGGGTCGCGGCCACGAACAGGGTCCCCAACATTGCTGCCGGGATGTGCCAAGTGATTACCTTCTTCCAAATAAGGAAAAGCCCGCCGGC
>JADNEJ010000114.1:0-5682 GCA_016292295.1 Candidatus Thiodictyon intracellulare | reverse complement strand
GGCGGCTGGCCAGCCGAAGAGGTAAAGGTTGAAGGCGGTGGCCGGCACCAAGGCCTGCCGGGATGTGCCAAGTGATTACCTTCTTCCAAATAAGGAAAAGCCCGCCGGCCAGGACCAGGAGTGCGGAGGTCTCACCCAGGCTCCCGGCGCGCAGCCCCAAGCCCATGTCCATCAGGTCCGGAAGATGCGTCATGGACTGGGACACCGTCTGGCCCATCGATAATCCGGTCTTTACGAATCCAAGGGTGGTCGCAGCACTGAAACCGTCCGATATCTGGTCGCCGAAGGTGATCGCCAGGGCCTCCTGGAAGCCCGGGGTACCGGTCCAGAACAGTGGATGAGGTGCGACCCAGGAGGTCATAGCCACCGGAAATGAGATCAGCAGCGCGACGCGCGCCACCATGGCCGGGTTGAACAGGTTCTGGCCAAGCCCCCCGAAGATCTGCTTGCTCAGCAGAATCGCGAAACCCGCACCCAGGACTCCGGTCCACCAGGGCGCCCAGGGCGGCAGGGTCATAGCCAACAGCCACCCGGTCAGCACCGCCGAGCCGTCGCCCAAGGTGGGCATCAGGCGTCTTCCACTGATCAGCAGGGCAAAGCCCTCCATGGCCACGCAGGAGCCGACGGTGACGGCGAACAGAAAGGCGGCTGGCCAGCCGAAGAGGTAAAGGTTGAAGGCGGTGGCCGGCACCAAGGCCAGGATCACTGTGGTCATGGTCTTCTGGACGCTGGCCGCCGAATGGGTATAGGGCGCGCTGGTAGTCGCGGTCTCGATCATCATGCCTCTGCCGGCTCCTCTGCCCGCGGCTGGCGAGTGGCCGGCGGGGTTCCTTTGGTGGTTGCGGTGGTCTTGGCCGCCGCGGCCGCGGCCTTGGCGGCAGCAGCTCGCTCAAGCCGCGCCCGATGAGCCTCGGCCAGGCTCTTGGTGCGCTCGTGCTTGGCCCGGTCACGCTCCTTGGTCTTGAGCATCCCCTTCGCGTAGTTGAAATACTGCACGAGCGGGATATGGGAGGGGCAGGCCCAGGAGCAGCTCCCGCAGGACAGACACTCGGTCACGCCCAGGTTGTTGGCGCCGTCCAGGTTGTCCGTGCGTATGAAGGCGGCCATCTCCAGGGGCACCAGGCCGCAGGGGCAGATGGCCACACAGGTTCCGCAGCGGATGCATGGGCTCGCCTCGGCGGCGCCGGTCTCTTCGGCGTTGAGCGCCAGGATGCCGGAGGTGCCCTTGACCACCGGCACGTCCAGGCTCGGGAGCGGCTGGCCCATCATGGGGCCGCCCTGCACCAGGCGCGCGGGTACGCCGACCAAGCCGCCGCAAAAGTCGATCAGGGCGGTGACGGGAGCGCCGATAGGGGTGAGGATGTTGCGCGGCTCGCGCACGGCACGTCCGCTCACGGTGACAACGCGCTCGATCAGCGGCCGTCCGAAACGCACCGCGTGGTGGATGGCCTGGGCGGTCGCGACATTGTGCACCACGGCGCCGATGTCGGCGGTGAGCTTGGCGGCCGGGGTCTCGCGGCCGGTGAGGGCCTGGACCAAGTGCCGCTCCGAGCCCATGGGATACTGGACCGGGACCGGGCGCACCTGCACATTGGGGTAGGCGCGGGCCTCCTTGGTTATGGCCTCCAGGGCCTCCGGCTTGTTGTCTTCAATGCCGATGATCACCAGCGGTGCGCCTAAGGCGTGCGCCATGATGCGGGCGCCGTCGATCACTTCGGCGGGGTGCTCGCGCATCACCCGGTCGTCGCAGGTGAGGTAGGGCTCGCACTCGGCGCCGTTGAGCACCAGCATGTCCAGCTTGCGTTGGGTGCCCAGGTGCAACTTCACTACCGCGGGGAAAGCCGCGCCGCCCAGGCCCACGATGCCGGCCTGTGCCACCAGGTCGCGGATCGCCTGCGGCTCGGCCGCCAAGGGATCGGCGATCAGGGTGGGCAACTGCGCCCACTCATCCTTGCCGTCAGGCACTAGGACGACAGCGGTCTGGGGCAGGCCGGAGGCGTGCGGGGCAGTGACCTCGCCCACCGACTCGATATACCCGGAGGTCGGGGCATGGGCGGGGGCCGAGATCGGTCCCTGGCCCTGAGCGATCATCTGACCTTTCAGGACCCGCTCGCCCGGTGCCACCAGCAGCCGGGCCGGGGCCCCGATATGCTGATGCATCAGGATACGCAGCCGTTGTGGCATCGGCAGGGCGGTGATCGCCTTGTCGCTCGCCAGTTCCTTGCGGTATTCAGGGTGGATGCCGCCGCGGATCGCAAACAATTTCATCGCTCGCACTCCAAAATTCTAATGCGCCGTGGCCGGCTTGGGCCAATGCCAGGTGGCCAGCGTGACCGGAATGGGGCGCATCGTGATCGCATCTGTTGGGCAGACCGGGATGCACTTGCCGCAGGCGTGGCAGGACTCGACTAGGATCGTGTGCATCTGTTTGGTGGCACCGAAGATGCCGTCTACCGAGCACTCCTTGAGGCAGCGGGTGCAGCCGATGCACAGTTCCTCATTGATCGCGGCATACTCGGGCCCCCGCTCGACATGGTCGGAGAGGTCGATCGACACCCCCAGCCGCTTGGCTAGCGCCTCGGCCGTCGCCTTGCCCCCCGGGGGACAGAGGGTGGCGGTGGCGGCAGCATCCCCGGCAGCGAGGGCCTTGGCCGCCTGGGCGCAGCCCACGTAGCCGCATTGACCGCACTGGGAGCCCGGCAGCAGGGCCTGCAGGTCGGCCTCAAGCGGATCAACCTTGACGGCGAGGAGACGGGCCGCCGTACCCAGGATACCGCCCAAAACGACACCGATGACGGTGAGACTACCGACCGCGAGCAACAAGAACATGGTTGACCTCCAATCTCATCGCAGACCAAGAACGAAAATTAGGATACGCCGCGCTCGGTGGCTAGACCGTGCTGATGCCCGAGAAGCCCATGAAGGCCAGGGCGAGCAGCCCGGCTGTAATGAAGCCGATCGGCGGGCCGGCGAACAGGCGCGGGATTTCGGCCAGCGCGAGGCGCTCGCGCAGCCCGGCGAAGATCACCATCACCAGGCTGTAGCCCAGCGACGAGGCGAAGGCGAAAACGGTGCTCTCGATGAAGCTCATCCGGCCCTCGATCAGCAGCAGGGCCACGCCCAGGACTGCGCAGTTGGTGGTAATCAGCGGCAGGTAGATGCCCAGCATCTGAAACAGTGGCGGGGAGACCTTGCGCACCGTCATCTCGGTGAACTGGACGGCGCCGGCGATGACCAGAATGAACACGACGGTGCGCAGATAACCCAGGCCGAAGGGTTCCAGCAGGTAGGCCTGCGCGGCCCAGTTGAGCATCGACGACACTGTGATCACGAAGGTGGTCGCGAGCCCCATCCCCATGGCCGTATCCACGCGGGTGGTCACGCCCATGAAGGAGCATAGCCCCAGAAAGCGCGCCAAGATCACGTTGTTGACCAGAATCGCACCCACCATCAGAAGGAGATATTCCTGCATTGCCTGTACCTTATGCTGATTCTATTTGAGGGCCGGCTGACAGTCGGCTGGACCCACCCGGCGCAGGAACCGCGGCGCGCTGGTGCCGCCGGCGAACAGTCGGGCGGCCCCCAGCCGAGCCGCGCCCAGGCCCAGGAACAGACCGGCCACGGCGCCCATGATGGTCGTGCCATCCTGGCCCCAAACCCACTGGGCCAGTCCGCCGCCCAGAAACAGGGTGCAGAGCGGGATGGCGTAGGCGGTGAGCGCCGCCTTGACGAGTGCGTCGGAGCGTATCCCTACCACGACCCGCTCGCCGACCCGCAGTCCCGGGTGATCGGTGAGGGCAAAGCGCCGCGCCGCGATGCGGTTGGCGATCGTACCCAGGCCCTTAGCGCCGCAGGCGGCGGACGCCGCACAGTGACCGCAACTCGTGGTTTGCTCCGGCTCCAGCCAGGCGAGCGTTCCCGTGATCTCCACCACGCGGGCGGTGCCTTCGACAAAATCGGGGGAGCCCAGGTCCAGCGTGTGCATCTTATCAGGCATCGGCCGACGGCCCGAATGCAACGCGAGGCTGGCCTGGATCGGCGTCGCGACTCGGGAAGCGGGGGTACGCAAGGCAGGCTGACACGATCGTAACCTCAAGAAAACCTAAAAAAATAGAGTATTTTCGACAATGCTGCAACGCACAACGTCGAATTTACGACAAAGAAGAGCGGCAGGCAATGTATCGATATCATTAATTTCGCATAAAGCCGTGTGACAGTCATCCGCTGGTCACATTATGATGTTATTAAGCAAACAACGTGCTATTTATTCTGATGTCCAGCGGGAGCCGCGGCGGTGCGACAATGGCCGACAGCAACCGCCGAGGTCCCGACTGGAGCAACAATGACTCACGCCCACCACCATCACACCGACCATCAGGCCCAGGGCCACGCCCATTCGGCGTCCCTGCCGGCCCTGCGCCTGGCGCTGATCCTCACCCTGGGCTATGCCTTGGTCGAGGCCGTCGCCGGTTGGTGGTCCGGCTCCCTGGCCCTGGTCGCGGACGCCGGCCACATGATCACGGATGCCGCCTCCCTGGGGCTGGCGGGACTGGCCGCCTGGCTGATGGTCCGCCCGCCCTCGCCCCGCCACAGCTACGGCCTGGAGCACGCCGAGTCCCTGGCGGCGCTGATCAACGCCACGGCCATGCTGGTAGTGGTGGTCCTGATCGCCGCCGCCGCCTGGAGCCGCTTCCAGACCCCGCGGGCGATCGACGGCCTGACGGTGAGTGCGGTCGCGGTCGTGGGCCTGGCGATCAACCTGGTGGTCACCTGGGTGCTGGCTCGCGGCGAGCCGGACCTGAACGTGCGCGGCGCTCTGCTGCACGTCATGGGCGACGCCCTGGGGTCCGTGGCCGCCATCGTCTCCGGCCTGGTGATCTGGACCACTGGCTGGACGCCCAGCGATCTCTTGCTGTCGCTCCTGATCTGCGGCCTGATCCTCTCCTCCAGCGTGTCGCTGCTCAGCGAATCCCTGCACACCCTGCTGGACGGCGTGCCCGGCGCCCTGTCCCTGGAGACCGTCGGGATGGCCCTGGCCCGGGTGCCCGGGGTCACCGAGGTGCACGACCTGCACGTCTGGTCCCTGTCGTCCCGGCGCGTCGCTCTGTCGGCTCACATCCGGGTCCTGGACCTGCTGGGCTGGCCCGCGACGCTGGAGGGCCTGTGCCGCGCCGCCCGGGCCCTGAGGATCGAGCACGTCACCCTGCAACCGGAGCCCATCGCGCAACCGGTCCGTTGGAGCGCGCGACCGAGCGTTCACACCGGGCACGCCGTCCATCAGCACCCGCGACCCTGATGCGAGGCGGCTGCGGCCCAATCCAAGCCTTGATCATGGTTTCGGCCGCCACACCGGCCGCGAAAGTCGCGCAGCGACGCTGTGGGAGCGGCTTCAGCCGCGACGGGAACGCGGCAGGGATGGCTGGTCTTGCTGCCATGGTCGTTAGCCGGATCAGGGCTGCACAGAAGCAATTTCGACCGGCGGAAGCCTCGACCTCCTGTCTCCTTCGTGGTGCGATACGCGGCCTTGATCATAACTCCGCCCACGCCAGTCACGCTGCCACCAGCGTCAGAGCAGGTAAACTGACTGGCCGCGGTCGTCAGCGCTGCGCTGGCGAAGGCAGGTCGATGTGCGCCAGCACTTGGTCAAACAGCGCCGGGTGGGCCCGCCCGAAGAAGCGTTCA
>JADNEJ010000155.1 GCA_016292295.1 Candidatus Thiodictyon intracellulare | reverse complement strand
CCCGTCCAAGGGCCTCAGGCGGTGGCGCCGGTCGCTAAGTCCGACAGGCTGCTAGTCCGGTGAGCTGTCCCGCGGCCCCGATGCGGGCGAGACTGAGGCCGCCGCTCGTGGCGGCAAGCAGGTAGCCATTGACCGCGCGCAGGGTGTCGGGGGTTGCCGTGTCCCACCGGCCGACCCGGGCCAGCAGACCGGTTTGCGGAACGTACCCGACCGCGATGACCCCTGGGGGCGATGCCGCGTCAGCGAGGAAGATGGCGGTCTCGTCGGCGGCGTCGGTGCCTTCATAGCGGGCGTTGGTGGCAAGAAAGTCGAAGAGATAGGCATCGACGCCGTCATAGGCACTGCCCTCCAGGGTGCGACCGATAGGGGCCGAACCTTTGAGGACGCGCTCGCTATTGTTGATCAGGACGGCCTCTTGGACATCGGCCTGGGCGACGCTCAGGAGCACCCCGGGGATCGAGACCGGGTCGCGCACCACCGGCTCGCTTGCCTGCAGGTCGGCCACCTGAAGCCAGGAGTGCAGGGTCTCCGGCACAGAAACCCGTTCTCGGCGAATGCGCGGCTGGCCGAGCGGAAGGCCCCGGTCGTCTGGATCCGTACGACCGGGCCCGCCATCGGGTTGCCGTCCGTGCCGCGGATCGGCAGAGGACTCCGGCGAGGGTCTGCGGCGACGCCGCAGCTTTAATGGCCGCGGTGCCATCGTTGGCGACCGCCGCAAGCGTCGCAGCCGCTACCATCACCGGGCCGCCCCACCAGCCGCTCCAGGCCTGGCGGGCAAGGGCGTTCCAGACCAGGGTGTCGAGGCCCGTCCACAGCAACTGGCCGGCGGCCAGATCCAGGTCCGACTCCGCGAGGTCCGTGAGTGGCTGCACCAGGGTCGTGACCGAGGTCAGGTCCGGCGTCCCGGCGAGATCCCATACCCAGGTGCGCAGTTGAGCCGAGGCGTCCGTGATCGCGGTGACCCACTGCGCCGCGAAGAGCCGCCCATTGCGGTTGGTCAGGCCGACCACGCGGCTCGCCCCGAGGTCCAGTTCGCAAGCAGTTCATCCGGGTCGGCGGCGCTGGACACTCGCAGCACGGAGTGCTTACCGCCGCCTTCTGCGCTGTTGACGTCCATGCGCATGGGCGGGCCGGCCCAGTCGTTGCCACCACCGTCCTCGACCTGGATCAGATAGTCACCCAGGGGGATCACCCGGTCGGTGGTCCAGGCCAATGTCACCTGCACCTCCGGTTGGCCGGTCGTGTTGCGGATGCAATCGAGCACCAGCAGTTCCTGGCCGGAAATGGAGACGAAATAGTCGCTCATCACCGCCCCGCGCCGCGGGTTGAAGGCGTGCTGTATGAGGGCCTCGGCCGTCAGGGTGTCCCAGCCTACACGGATGGCGGCGACCGCCTTCAGCTCGCCCTCGGTGGTATAATTCTGGAAAAGGACCAGGATGATACCGGCGTCCGGAAAGTGCTCGACCGCCTTTTCGTCAGTGTTCGCCTCGCTCCAGCTCCCCGCGGTTCTCAGTGGCAGGCGCGAGAGCAAGCTCGGGGCCGCCACGTCGAAGAGCGAGACGGTCACCCGTCCGGACTCCATGCCGACCGCGAGTAAGCGCTCGCCCAGCGGCTCGATGTAGCTGGACCAGCCGGGGATCCCCAGAGTCCCGGCGAGGAAGGGGGCGGCGGGATCGACCAAATCCACGACGAACAGCAGGTCCGTGTTGCGGAAGGTGACCACATAGAGTCGCTCGCCGTCATAGCGGGTCGCGTGAAGCTGTTCGCCGCGGGCGCCGACCAACTCCATCCGGGCCAGCGGCGCAGTGTCCGTGCCGGTGACCGGGAAGGTCTCCACCCAGGTCTCCTGATGGCCCTGGCTCCAGTCGAGGGTGGTGGCGACCACGGCCCCCTTGACGATGCCGATCTTGAACTTGTCCACGACCGCGCCGGTGAGGAAAAAACTCTTGCGCAGCAGGGGTGCGCCGTCGGCCTGGGCCAGCTCGATCAGGTGCAGGCGCGCCTGCTCGGCCCCATCCTGCCACTGGTCGGTGCCGACGAGTAGATAGCCGGCCGCGGCCTGCAAGGCGGTACTGTTGCCAGGCAGGGTGAGTGGCGCGGCCGGGTTAGCGAGGTCTATCACCTGCAGCACCGCCTCCGACATCTAGGTGCCATCGCGTTGCAGATAGTCGTTCGACAGGACATAGAGGCGGTTACCGATCAGACGGCTGTCGGTCACCGCGCCAGTCAGTGGCACCTCGGTCACCAGCGTGGGCACTCCGGTGCTCACGCGCATCAAAAAGAGCGATGCGGCGCTGGGCCGGGCCTGGGAGTTGAAGCGACCCAATAGCACCAGGCTGCTGCCGTCCGAGTAGGGCGTAAAACTGTTCACCGCTGACCGCCACCCGCAGCGTACCGATGCGCACGGACGCCGCCGAGTCGGTCACATCCAGGACATGCAAGCCGCAATATTGGTTGAAAAAAAGAGTTTGTTGCCGACGATCTTCCAGATGTCGGAGGTGACGGCGGCGGAGTCTTCGGCGCTGTTGTCGGCCAGAACCCGCGACGGCGCGGGTACCGAGGCGTCAAGGATATGCACGGCTGCGTCAGTTGCGGCGGCGCCGACACTGGTGCGCTGGAAGCGGTGGGCAGCGCTCGCTGTGCGGGCCGGGAATTTGGCGCCGCGGTAGGCGAATACCCGCAAATCCGCGGCGGTGAGTCCGGCCGGCAGGGCAAATGCGAGGCGCCGGGCGGCGGTGTCCGCCGTGGCTTGCAGGTGGCGGACGGCTAGGGGCTTCCAGCCCTTGCCTTGACGCAGTTCCAGGACCACCTGCGTGACCCCGGCCGGCGCCTGGATTTTGGCGGAAGTGCTCCGGATGAGTGGGGTCAAGGCCACGGCGGGCGCCGCAGCCGCGCTAGTCGGGGGAGCCACCACGGACATCAGCGAGAACATAAAGAGCGTGAGAGCGCACAACCTGTTGCCGACTCGATGCATGATGAGGGCACCTCGCTGCGGATGGTGAGACTGGGCCTCGACCCGAGAACCGGGTGCGGAGCGGGCGACATTGAAGCCTCTTTGCGTCGCAGCTCGTGGCCGCGACGCGACCACAAGGCAAGCACCAAATGAGGGCAGCGGTTTGGCCGCTCGTCCGAGCGCCGGCCGGTGGTCCACCCGGCGGCGATTCTCATTTCGCCGGGGTTTTCCCGATCAGTCCGTTGCGCTGTAAGACGGCGTGGATCTTAACTACCGGTGCGCGCGAGTTGCAACACCGCATCCAGCGTGGGGCACTCGCCAGCGGCCAAACGGTGTTCCCAGTCCTCCAGTTCGCCCTCCAGAAAATCCAGGAGCTTGCGCGAGCAACCGTCGCATACACTGGTGCAGACCCGCGCCTGTGGCCCCGCGAAGGGGATCGCCGCTCGGTCTCAGTGATCAGGTGGTGCATGGCGGTGCGGGTGCCTGGCTTCATCGCCGCACGGTCCACCGGGGGCCGGCCATCAGATTTCTGTCGTGCGTTCATTTGGGGCTAAGCCCGCGGTCCGGGGTTCATCGCTGGGATGGCCGTGCCTCACGCCCGCGACATGAATTCGCCGGACACCGTATTGACCTTGATGACCTCACCCGCCGCCAGATACTCGGGTACCTGCACCACCAGCCCCGTGCTCAGGGTCGCCGGCTTATTACGGGCGGAGGCCGAGGCGCCCTTGATGGCAGGGGCGCAGTCCATCACCTCAAGGACCACCGTAGCAGGCAACTCGATGCCCACCGCCACCCCGTCTACCACCAGGGCGAAGATCCCCTCCAGGCCCTCGGTCAGGTAGGGCAGTTCGGACTCCAGGACCTCCAGGTCGAAGCCGTGCTGCTCAAAGGTGTCGCGGTCCATGAAGGTGCAACCGTCGCTCTCACGATACAGGAACTGCACGGCGCGCCGCTCGAATTCGACTGTCTGTACCTGCTCGTCGCCCTTGAAGCTGCCCTGGAACTTCTGGTGGTTGATGACGTTGCGCCCCCGTACCTTGTAGAGCGTATTGCCGCTGCGCGACGATGCGGTCTGGACCTGGAGTTCCGTGATATAGACGACCGCGCCGTCCACCTCGATGACGCGTCCCTTCTTGATCTCACTGGCTTTCATGTGCTCACTTGCCGACCGGGCTTTAGGATTTTCAAGGGCGCATCATACAGGCGCGGGCGGGGCCGCGGGGCCCCGCTCGGAGTGCGGCTCGGAGTGCGGAGCGGGTGCGTTTAGTTGCTGACAAATTCCCTTCTTTGGTTTATTGTGTAGACCTCGGCGCGCGCCCGCACCACCGCCCCTCCTATACGGGCGCCGAACCCCCGACTGCTAGCTCGACTGCTGGAGCTGTACCCTTGGCGCATCTTGGTCCCAGACCTCACCCGCCGCGGCGGGTGCTTATCCGGCCCCTGGTCCTGTGGTGCTGCGTCCTGTGGCCCGGCTTGGGTGCGGTAGCGGCGCAGGTCGAGGTGGCGATGGAACTGGAGCGGATGATGACCCAGCACGGCTTTGCGATGAAGTCGGCGGACCTGGATGCGACCCGCGATAAAAAGGTCCGCGCCGAGGAGGGTACAGAGCTGCTTTCGCGCCTGCGGGTGCTCCTGGAGGGATTCGACCATATTATCGTCCAGACGCCGGAAGGCGGGGGCGAGCGCGTGCTGATCCTGGGTGCGAAAACCCCTTACACCCCGCTGACCCCGGCCGCCCCGGCACCTGGGGCCGCCGCCCCCGCGGGCGCCGCGGGCGAGATCGTCCTCGACACCCAGCGCGTCGGTTCCTCCCAAGCCGTCACCCTGACCCTGGAGGGTCAAGACGGTAGGCGCGTGTCGCGGGTGCTCTTGGTGGATACGGGGGCCGACTATATGGTATTGCCGAGTTCGCTGATCGCGCAGCTCGGCACCTCCCCGGAGGGACTGCGCCGGCAGCAGGTACAGACCGCAAACGGCAATGTGGAGGCGGCGCTCGGAACCCTTGGGCGGTCTGACTGAAGGATCAGCGTGTCACCGGAGTCGAGGTTGCCTTAATCGAGGACGGGCGGCTCGGCGGCAACGCCCTGCTGGGAATGAGTCTCCTCGGGCGCTTTCGCGTCACCATTGAAGACGAACAAAACCGGCTGCTGTTGGGGCCGAAGTGCGCGAGGCACGCCGCGGCGGCATGCGGCAATTCTGGCGCTGTCACCCGGATCAGCGGCCAATTCTTGGCTGGATTCACGGGAGACTTGATCATTGGTCAATCGTTACGATTATAAGCCCGGCCTCGCCGCACTGGCGATCTACGTCGCCGCCGGCGCGGTCCTGGCCGCGGTCATCAACGCAACCATTGTGTTCTCGGATGTGGCCGAGTGGACCGAATCCCTGAGGAAACCGGCCTTCTCACTCTCCGGGCTGCAGATGGGGCTGGTGTGGGAGGTCCTTTTTGCCTGTATAGCTGCCGCCTACTGGTTGGTCTGCCGCACTCCGCCGCTGCCAGACCGCCGCGCCGCCTATATCGCCCTGCTGGCAATAATTTTTGTGGTCATAGCCTTTCCCTTCTGTGCCTTGCTCCCGCAAAGCCTGTTGAACAGCTTTGTCGGCACTTTCGCCTCCGCATTCATTGCCTGGATCGTCAGCGGCGTGGTCTTCGTTAACAATAAACGGGCAGACCTGCTGCTGCTCCTGGCGCTGTGGCTGAGTTTCGCCTTAGTGGTGACCTTCAATGTCCACCGCCTCAATCCGCAGGTCAGTCTCTTGGGCTGACGAATGGACGACCGACAACTACTGCGCTACAGCCGTCAGATCATGCTTCCCGCCTTTGGCATCGAAGGCCAGGAACGGCTGCGCCGGGCGCGGGTGCTGGTGGTGGGACTCGGTGGGTTGGGGTCACCGGTCGCAATGTATCTGGCGGCAGCCGGGGTCGGCTGCCTGGTGCTGGCCGACTTCGATGCCGTGGACCTGTCCAATCTCCAGCGCCAGCTCCTCCACACCACCGAGCGTATCGGAACTCCCAAGGCACAGTCCGCGCGCACTACCCTGGCCGCTCTCAACCCCGAGGTCGAACTGGTGCTGGTCAAGCGTAGCCTCAGCATTGACACCCTGCCCGAACTGCTCACCGACTTGGACCTGGTAGTGGACTGTTGCGACAACTTTGACACCCGCTTCGCGGTTAATGCCACCTGCGTGGCGGCGGGCAAACCTCTGGTGAGCGGGGCCGCTATCCGTATGGAGGGCCAGGTGGCAACCTTCTCCGGCCAACCCGGAGGACCCTGCTATCAATGCCTCTTTCCGCGGGATGGCGGCAATGACGAGACCTGCAGCGCCAACGGCGTATTGGCACCGGTACCGGGTATCATCGGCAGCATCCAGGCGACCGAGGCAATCAAAGTTTTGGCGGGTCTGGGGCAACCTCTGTTTGGGCGCCTCCTGCTGCTTGATGCCGCCGCCATGGAATGGCGCCAGGTACGCCTCATCGCCGACCCGGCGTGTCCGGTCTGCGGTTCAGCCGCGGTCACGCCCCAAGGTCAAGCCGAGCCAGGGCAGGGCGAGTAGGATCATGAAGAGCGCGGCATTGGCCGGGATGTGCAGATTGGCGTCGACCGCGGAGTGGATCAGGATCGCGGCGATGCCCATCAGGCTCGCAAAGGCCATGCCGCGGCACAGGGCGTCATCGCGACTGAACAGGACGTACAGCGCGGCCGCCACTGACAGCAGGACCACGATGGTCAGGGGCACCACCCCGACGACCCCGTACTCCAATTGAAACTCCAGCAGATCATTATCCGCGTGCGCGGAATGCAGAGGGATTGACTCTGCGTTACGGTAGGCTGGGTAGACGGCGTAGAAGCTTCCACCCCTGCTCCCGAACCAGCGGTAGTCGCTCAAATAGGCCGTCGCCCGCACGCCCAATTGATATTGGGCATCCTCGGTCAGTACGATCTGCTCCAGGCGCTCGCGCACCCGATCGAGCCCGGACCAGGTTCCCAGGATCAACACGTCAACCATCACCAGACTCACCAGCAAGATCAGCACCGGCCAGGGCGAGCGGCGTAAGCTCAGCGCGCCGATCGCCCCGGCGACCACCAGACTGATGAAGAAGGCAGTATTGCCCATGCGCGAGGCAGTCATCACCAGCGCGATGACGAGAATGGCGAGATAGATGCGCAGCCGCGCCTTGCGCCCGAGCAGGGTCCTAACACAGGCGCGTAATCGCTTGCGCCAATTGGAGGCTTGACCCGGTTCGGACAGGTCTGCGACCAGCAGGCCGATTCCTAAGGCAATCGCCATCTCCAGGTAGCCGGCTAGGCGATTGGGGTTGATAAAGGTACCGTGGGCGCGGGCCGCGGCATCGATGAACAGCCGGGAGGCTCCGGTGAGTGCCAGCAGGCTCGCCAGAATGGCCTGGGCGACCGCCGCGATCACCAGGGTGCCTGCCAGCAGGCGCAGACGTCGGCGGCTGCGTACCAGGAGCAGCACCAGCAGAAAGATCCCGGTCAAGGCCAAGCCGAGACGCCACGCGATCAGCGAGCCCTGGGGGCCCATGCTGAGCGGTGCATACCCTGGGGCGCCGGCGTCGTCCAGGGCCAGTGATGTTGCAGTCCACTGCCCTGCGGCCGACAGCGACAGGACCGTGAGCCAGTACAATGGCAGCGGCAGCAGTTGCAGCAGACCAAGACCAAGCCACAGCACCAGGGCCGCAGTGGCAAACCGTGCTTTCGTGCTCGCGCTGGTCAACCATACCCGGGCGCCGAAGGTGAGCACGAACAAAGCCATCGCTAAGCCGAAAATACCGACCTCAAGCAGGACGCGCGCCCAGGGTCGGTTGCTGCCCAGCGGCAGGGGCGCCCAGACGAGAAAGACCAGCAGGGCGTAGAATAGCCACCGGTCACTGGAGGCCCGATAGGGAGCCCAGTGATCCTTCGGGAGGGGGCTGTCGATCATCGCAGGCCCGCCGAGCGGGCGCGGATGTCCGCGTAGAGGCGAACCAAGGCGGGGTCTGATGCGAACAGGGGCTCGACCAAGACACCTTGATGCAGGCCGACGGCCCGCTCGAGCATATAGTGTGTATCATACCGTAGGCCGTGGCGCAGGAGCACCAGGACCTCGCGCTGGCCGTCTGGCTCAAGTACGGGCCAAGCCGCCAGGCCCAAGTCGACCAGGGCGCCCAGGGGCACCGGCTCGGAGCGGCCCAGCGCGGCCGTACGGGCATAGAGCCGGGTGAATTCCCCGCTCCACAGACCAAGCTTAAAATCGGTACGCAGCACCGAGGTCAACCCCAAGGGCCAGGTCGGGCGCTGACGAACCCCCTCGACATAGCGTTCGCACGCCAGTGTCAGGAGTCGGTGTTCCAGGTCGGACCGCGTGGCAGCCTGCCCGGCCAGGAGTTCCAGGTGCAGAGCGAACTGCTCGGCGTGACGCGGTTTGGCGGGCTCCAGGCGCCGGGCGAGCGACAGCAGGTGGCGAATAGCGTGGCTGTCCGCCCCCCGGCGACCGCCCCGACCCTAGGCGCGTTCTCACTGAGCCGACCCGCCTGCCATGCGGCCACACCGGCGATCCCACTTGCCAAGCTCCAGCAACAAGCCAGCGCGACCAATCTCAGCAGGGTGCAAACCACGCCCTGGCGCAGCCGAACCCTCACCCCGGCTTGCCGCTGTTGCGGTCATGCTGGGTATAGCGCTGGTACGCATAGGAATAACGTCGGTAGCGTCCGTAACGGTAAGACCCGTAACGGGCGCTCTTGGCATTGTCGAAGTGGCTCAGGACTATGCCGATCAGATGCGCATCGATCCGGTGCAAGCGCTTGACCGCGAGTTGTACAAGTTGGCGTGGCGTCCACGCGGGTAGCCGTTTAGCCCCCCTGTTCTTAGCCCTCGTGGGCCTTGCTCGCAAAGCTGCCCAAGGCTGGCCGGACCATGTGGGGTTGCGCGCGCAAGACAATGTTCTGCAAGGGGGCGGCGACGCCTGGGCTGAACAAGGTGGGCGGAATTATGATCAAGGCCGCCCTCGTGTAAGATCATAAGTTTACGCGACACAGCTCGACGGCCGTGCCAGAATATGGCACAACTTCCTAAGCGAGAGCGAGCAAGCGCCGCCACGCCACTACCATGCACCTAAGCGATCACGACCTCAGACAATTCGACGACGCCGATCTGGAGACGCCCGCGCAGGCGCGGGCGTTGTTGGGCAAGGCGCTGGCGGATCTGAAGGCGG
>JADNEJ010000152.1 GCA_016292295.1 Candidatus Thiodictyon intracellulare | reverse complement strand
ATGCGGTTTGATGTCCGCTGATTTTAAAAAAGCGCCCGATAGAGCGCGACGAGATATTCTGGACTATCCCCCGTTTCATCGCTTCGTCGGCGACTTCCCATGGTGTCCAATGGATGATGGCTCGCCCACTCTCGCGCGGGTCTTCGCAGGCCAGCGCCACTACCGCGCAGATCTGCTCGGCCGTGAACCTTCCATTGGCCGGTCTTAGGGCCACTCCAAGACGGCACTTTCACTTCAACGCGCCAGTAATCGCGGTATGGACGACCAGACGGGGCCGGTGCCCCATCAGTCACCGTCCGACCCGCGTCATACTTCAAAAGCTGCTGATAAAGCCAATAACCCTGAAAAGATCAATTCTCACGCGAAGCAATTCAACTGGTTGGTGGGACATAGCCCGCGGGCAGTTCGGCCCCCTCGCCGAAAAAATAGCGCTCCATCTGTTCTTCCAGGAACTTGCGGGCCTTTGGGTCCATGGGATTCAAGCGGTTTTCGTTGATCAGCATGGTCTGGTGGCGCAGCCACTGGGTCCAGGCCGGTTTGGAGACCTGCTCGAAGATGCGCTTGCCCAGTTCGCCGGGGTAGGGCTGGCGCTCCAGGCCCTCGGCGTCCACGCCGAGCTTAATGCAGTGAAGGGTACGGCTCATCTAGTTTGTTCCTGCAGCTATGGTTGGTCCGGGTGCGCAAGTTCCAATGACGCGGAGGTCGGTGGACTGCGCTATCGCTTGTCCACCCTCAGACCCCAACTATTCTCAAGGCCGGTCCGGGTCCGGCAGGACCAGGTCCGCGAGGATGGTCCGCACCGGGGCCGGCAGGCCTAAGGCGGCCAGCGCGCCGGGGTGCCACCAGGCCTCCCGGTACGTATCGACGATGGTCACGGGGGCACCCGGGGTCCAGACCTGCGCGATCCGCATGACGAGGACAAAGTGGCTGAAGGTATGACGGCGTGGCGGGTGTATTTCAAGGCCTAGCGGTGCGGCGCCGGTGCGCTCCCGGCACCAGTCGGCCGGGGCCCGCTCGGGGTCTGTCTCCGGCAGGCTCCACAGGCCGCCCCAGATGCCGGTGAGTGAGCGGCGCTCTAGCAGGACGGCGCCCTGGGGATCGTGGGCCAGAATCATGAGGGTCGTGTGTTCCGGTAGGCGCTTGGATGGCTTGGATGTGGGCAGTTGCGCCTGGCGTCCCTGGCGCCGGGCGACGCAGCGTGGTGCCACGGGGCAGCGCTCGCAGGCCGGGCGACTACGGGTGCAGAGGGTGGCGCCCAGGTCCATCAGCGCCTGGTTGTAGGCGCCCACCCGCAGGGCTGGCGTGAGCCGCTGCGCCAGCCGCCACAGCTGCGCCTGCACCGCCGCCTGCCCCGGCCAGCCTGCAATCCCGAAAGAGCGTGCCAGGACGCGCTTGACGTTGCCGTCCAGAATGGGGTGGCGCTGGCCCAGGGCCAGCGAGAGCACGGCCCCGGCGGTGGAACGGCCGATCCCAGGTAGGGCCTCAAGACTCGCGATAGCGGTCGGAACGGCCCCGCCGTGGCGCTCGCGGATCAGCACCGCGGCCTGGTGCAGGTGGCGGGCGCGGGCGTAGTAGCCGAGCCCAGACCAGAGCGCCAGGACCGCATCGAGCGGCGCCGCGGCCAACTCGGCGAGCGTCGGGAAGCGTGCCATGAAGCGTTCAAAGTAGGGGACCACGACGGCGACCTGGGTCTGCTGGAGCATGATCTCGGAGACCCACACCCGATAGGGCGTGGGCTCGCGCTGCCAGGGTAGGTCGCGGCGCCCGTGGCAGTCGTACCAGTCGAGCAGGGCTTGGGAGAAAGCGGCGGCGGGCGGGTCGATCAAGCGCGCACCCGCCCACAGTTCCAGCACAGGTCGAAATCGCCCTCGACCTGCTCCCCGCAAGCCGAGCAGTCCCAGGGGGCGGCCGAAGCCGCGGGGGACGGATTCAAGAAGTCGGTGATCAGTTCCTTGGCGCGAACCAAGTCCCGCTCGTCGATCAGCCAAAGGGCTGGGAAGATGTCGGCAGGCAGTTCACCGGCGGCGCCCGCCAGGTAGTCACCGAATACCGCGGTGTTGATCCGGTGGCGAGCGAGCAGGTCCAGCAGGAGCTGCGCCTCGATCCGGTTTGCTGCCTGGTAGAGACGCTGCATAGCCGGGCCAAGGACGAGGGGCAGGGGAAAGATGGAGCGGGTGATGGGAATCGAACCCACGCTATCAGCTTGGGAAGCTGAAGTTCTACCATTGAACTACACCCGCATACGGAGAAGATTCTAGGTACTCCAGGGCCGCGATGCAACACCCCGCGAGATTGCCGCTCGTCGGCGGTCCTCGGATTGGCACTCGTGGGCCCGGGTTTGCGGGCGAATCGCCTCTTATGCCTCCATGGGGCCTTGATCATAATTCCGCACACCTTGTTCAGTCCCAGCGTCGCAGCTCTCTTGCAGAACATGGTCTTGCGCGCGCAAACCCACATGGTCAGGCCAGCCTTGGGCGGATTTGTGATCAAGGTCCCTCCATGGCATACATCTGCTCGATCGCCTCTCGGTAGCGCTCTACGACTTGGGCGCGCTTGACCTTGAGTGTGGGCGTCATGAGCCCGTTCTCGACCGTCCAGGATTCCAGGGTCAGGGTGGTGCGGCGGATCTTGGCGTAGCCGGGGAAGTCGCGCAGTGCCAGGCGCACCCGTTTGACCATTTCCCGGAGCAGGTGCGGGTCGTTCAGGCTCTTGGTCGACTCCGGGTCGAGTCCGAACTCCCGCGCCAGGCCATTCCACAGGTCGCCGTTGAGCACCATCAGGGCGGTGAGATAGGAGCGGCCCTCGCCCAGCACGATGGCCTGTTCGAACATGGGGTCCATACTGATCGCCAGTTCCATGTCCGCCGGGGGCACCTTCTCGCCGTTGGCCAGGACCAGGATATCCTTGATGCGGCCGGTTATGTAGACGTGCCTGCCGTCAATGCGCGCCTGGTCCCCGGTGTGCAGCCAACCGTCCTGGGTCAAGACTCGGGCGGTGGCGACGTGGTTGTTCCAGTAGCCCAGCATCACGTTGTGGCCCTTGACCAGCAGCTCGTCGTTCGCGCCGATCCGCACTTGGATGCCGCGGATGGGCACACCCACGCTCTCCGGGATGTTGTCTTCCAACGGGCTGACCGTGATCACGGGGCTGGTCTCCGTCAACCCGTAACCCTGCAACAGGGGCAAACCGAGGCTCAAGAAGAACCGCGCCACTTCGTAGGGCAGCGGCGCCCCGCCGCTCACCGCCGCGCGCATGCGCCCGCCCAGCTTGTCCAGCACCGGTACCGCCACCTTACGGCGCAGCGCGGGCCACAGGAGCAACAGGGGATGCCAGCCGGCACGCCCCTGGACACGCAGGAAATTGCGCCAGCCCGCTGCCAACGCCAGCCGGAAGAGCCACCGCACCGGGGCCGGGCGGGCGGCCAACTGGTCCGCGATGCGGGCGTAGACCCGCTCGAAAACCCGGGGGACCGCTATCATCACCGTCGGACGGATGCTCTGCATGTCCTCCGCGAGCTGCGCCACTGAGCGGGCGAAGGCGACGCAGGCTCCGGTCATCATTGGCAGGTAATAGCCGCCGGTGCGCTCCAGAGCATGGGACAGGGGCAGGAAAGAGAGGAAAACGTCCTCCTGATAGCAGTCGATGATGGTGCCCGCCGCGTGTGAGTTGGACAGCAGGTTGCGGTGCGAGAGCATCACCCCCTTGGGCCGCCCGGTGGTGCCGGAGGTATAGACGATGGTCGCCAGCGACCCGATATCCGCCTCCCGCGGGGGCGGCTCCGGGGCCTTGTCCGGCAGCCAGGCCTCGGCGACGCGTACTCGCGGGTCCACCCTCGCCAGGCGCAGCGCCTCTGCCCCCCCATCCAAGAGCACCACGCGCGTCGGCCAGGGGGCCCGCCCGATTACCTCTGCCAGGCGCTTCCAGCGGCCCGCGTCCTGCACCAGCAGTACCTTGACCGCCGCGTCCTGGAGGATATAGGCGGCGTTGTCTGCCCGGTCATCGGTGTAGAGTGGGACCGTTACCAGCCCCAGCGACATGGCCGCCAGGTCAAACATCACCCACTCCGGGCAGTTGCGCAACACCATGGCCACTCGATCTCCGGCAGACAGGGACTCACCCGCTAGGGCGGCGCGCCGGCGCGCCACCGCCTGCGCAAGCTCGCGCCAGGTCAGTTGCCCCCAGCCCGACTCCCGGTCATGGAAGCGGTAGGCGACATGTTCCGGAGAACGTCGAACCCGCTGAAAAAAGAGCCCGTCCAGGGTTCCGGCGCGCTCGATCGAGATCAGGTCCTCTGACCATTGGCTCACGGCAGTGTCCTCATCGAGTTGAATGGGCGCCGCGTAAGGTATAGAGGCTGTCGTGATTTTGCAATCAGGCCAACCCTTTGGAAGACTATGCATCGAAGCGCGCAGGCCGCCCCCCACCGACGGGCCAGGCTGGGATAGAATCGAGCCACAGCACCCACGCCGCCGCCTGGAGATCAACCGCTCATGCACATCGAAATCAACGGAGAATCCGCCGAGGTCGAGAAGGCCATCCCCCTGGCCGCTCTGATCGCGACCCTGTCCCTGGCCGACACGCGCATCGCCGTGGAGGTAAACGGTGAACTGGTACCGCGCAGCCGCTTCGACCAGCATCTGCTCGGGCCCGGGGACCGGGTGGAGATCATCCAAGCGGTCGGTGGCGGCTGAAAGCTGACGGCCGGGCGCTTGCCGGTTTATCCTGATCCACCATTGCACCTCAGCCGGAGCCGCCCGCTATGTCTCAAACCCCCGCCCAGTTCGATCGCCTCACTATCGCCGGCCAGGAGTATGGCTCGCGTCTCTTGGTCGGCACCGGCAAATACAAAGATCTGGCCGAAACCACCCGCGCCATCGAGGCAAGCGGCGCGCAGATCGTCACCGTCGCCGTGCGCCGCACCAACATCGGCCAGACTCCCGGGGAACCGAACATCCTGGATGTGCTGCCCCCGGAGCGCTACACTATCCTGCCCAACACGGCCGGCTGCTACGACGTCGACACCGCCGTGCGCACCTGCCGCCTGGCCCGCGAACTCCTGGACGGCCACAACCTCGTAAAGCTGGAGGTCTTGGGGGACGACAAGACCCTGTTACCGGACGTGGTCGCGACGCTGGCGGCGGCGGAGATCCTGGTCAAGGACGGTTTTGACGTCATGGTCTACACCAATGACGACCCCATCATGGCCAAGCGACTGGAAGAGCTGGGCTGCGTCGCGGTGATGCCCTTGGCCGCCCCCATCGGGTCCGGGCTCGGAATCCGCAACAGATTAAATATATTAACAATAATAGAAAATGTCAAGGTCCCGGTGCTGGTCGATGCCGGGGTCGGCACCGCCTCCGACGCTGCAGTGGCCATGGAGCTGGGGTGTGCCGGGGTACTGATGAATACCGCCATCGCCGCCGCCCGGAACCCGGTGCTCATGGCCGGCGCCATGCGCAAGGCCATTGAGGCCGGGCGCGAGGCCTACCTCGCCGGGCGCATGGCGCCCAAGCGCTTCGCCTCCGCCTCATCGCCCCTGACGGGACTGTTCTTCTGATCCTCACCCGGAATCCAAGGCCTCAGCCTTGGATTCCGGCGCGACTGAAACGCTGATTCATGCCCCACCGTCCGCGACCGGATGGCGCAGGGCGGTGCTGAAGTCCCGGTGCATGTAACCGGTCTCGATCGCGCAGTCGGCCCCCAATTCCCGAGCCAGGGTCTCGATGTCTTCCGGCTCCCAGTAGTTGAAGGTGTCGCAATCGTCCTCGCCGCGCAGCAAGTTAAAGACGAACCCCAGTCGGGAAGCGACGAAACAGCGTTCGAAGAAAAGCCGGGTCTCTATCCCGGGTCAGGGTATTCATGGCGCCGCTGCACAGGTAGTAGTCCGCCCCGAACAAGGGGTCGCACAGTGCATCGAGTAGCAAGATCTGCCTGCCGGTGCGCCGGCGTGCGATCTCCGCCATGGGCTCAACCACATCGATGCCGATATATTCGCCCGACGGGGCGCCCTCGACCTTCAGATAACGCAAGAGGTCGCCCAAGCCGCAGCCCACATCGGCCAGGGTCAGGGCCGACAGATCCGCTGGCAGTAGCCGGCGCAGCGGACCCGATGGCTGCGGGCGGACTCCCAGTGGGCGTCCTGGGCGTTGTGGCCGTAGCGCTTCAGGGCGTTGCGGTAGAAGGCATCGGTGTCGACTCTGGGCATGAGAGTCCGTCAGCTGTTAACCTTGAATGGTACAGGACCTACATCAGGGTGATGAAGCAACCCCAGACCTTCGCTCGCCACCGTTGGGCGAGATCGAGGATCTCCGCCACCTGCTCCGCCCCCGGTTCATCGTCGTGCGGGGGTCAGAAGTGCCGAGGTGTCGAGCAGATAGTTGCTCACTCTGCCTCAAGGTCCGTCTGGCGGTCGGCAAGGAGTCGCGCGGTGGCGCCTGCTCTTGCCGTGGGCGCGGAAGGCCGCGATGGGGTCTTGCCGGACCGGAATCACGCGGATTTGACCGTTCTCCACCAGCTATGCCAGACGGTCGGGGGGCCCCGACTGGAAGCGGCTGCCGATGTCGGTCGGAATGACTGTCTGGCCGCGGGATGTGATGTTGCTGCGCATTATGGGCGGAACCGTGAATGACGAACACCCCCAAGTGTAATTCAACGATCACCGAACGGCCAACCCACGGCGTCCCGGCGCGCCGCTCGAGGAATCTGTTCAGTATCGCATCTGGCGGCAGGACGGCCGGGGGGGAGCGGCTGTAACATAGCGCCGCACGCAATCGGCGGTGGGCGCCCGTCCGGGAGGCCCCGCCCCATTATCCCCGAGGCGCCAGTATGTTTTCGCTCCAGACGATTTTCGGCAAGGGCAACCAGTTCTTCGGGCTGCTCGAAGAGGCGGCGACCGCCGCGGCCGACAGCACCAAGGCCCTGTATGTCATGCTGCGCAGCAACGACAAGGCCCCGGCGTTGGAGGCCTTCCGCCACGCCCGCGAGCGCGAGCGCGCCATCGCCGATAAGATCAACGAGGAGCTGGTCAACAGCTTCGTCACCGCGCTGGAGCGCGAGGACATCGAGGCCCTGAGCTCCGCTCTGGTGCGCATCCCTAAGCAGGTAGAGCGCTTCGCCGAACGCTACACCCTGGCCACCCTGCTGTTGGAGGGGATCGATTTCGCCCCCCGCGCGGCCATGCTCGAACAGGCCGCGCTGGTAGTGGCCGAGATGGTCCGGCAACTGCGCCGCATGAAGCTGGAGAAGATGCGGGTCCTGAACGACCGCCTGCGCTCGATCGAGAGCGAGGCCGACCGGCTGATGCTGGAGCTCTACCGCGACCTCTACTCCGGCCGCTACGAAGGCCAGCAGATGTTCCTGATCAAGGAGTTTTTCGAAATCCTGGAGAATGCGATCGACCGCTGCCGCGAGGCCGGCGCGGTCGCCTACCAGATCGCGCTGAAGAACAGTTGAGGACGCCGCCGTGCTGAACCTCCTCATCGCGGTGGTCCTCACCGCCCTCGTCTTCGAGTACATCAACGGTTTCCACGACACCGCCAACTCCATCGCCACCGTGGTCACGACCAAGGTGCTGGCGCCGATGCAGGCGGTCGCACTCGCCGCCACCACCAACCTGATCGGCGCCCTCTGGGGCACCGCGGTGGCCAAGACCATCGCCACCGGACTGCTGGACCAGGGCGTCGTCGATGTCACCTCCCAGGTCATCATCTGCGCCCTGTGCGGCGGCATCGTCTGGAACCTAGTGACGTGGTACCTGGGCTTGCCGTCCTCCTCGTCCCACGCCCTGATCGGCGGCTTGTGCGGCGCCGCAATTGCCGCTGCCCATGGACAATGGGGGGCCGTGATCTGGTCCCAGCCGACCGACCCCTGGTACAAGGGCGCCGGGGTCCTGTGGAAGGTGGTGGTGCCGATGGTCAGCAGCCCGGTCGCGGGCTTCATCTGCGGTTACCTGTTGATGGGGGTGCTGTTCGCCCTCTTCTGGGCCATGTCGCGCAGCGGCGGGGTGCTCATGCGCATCGCCCGCCCCCGCTGGGCCAACGCCTTCTTCGGCAAGGCGCAGCTCTTTTCCGCGGGCTACATGGGGCTGGCCCACGGACTCAACGACGCGCAGAAAACCATGGGTATCATCGCGCTCGCGCTGGTCTCGGCCCACCAGGCCGGAACTCTCGACGCCCTGCCGGCCTGGCTTAACTGGATACGCCCGAGCGAGGCGGCGCTCGCCCACGGCGACATCGACCTCTGGATCAAGCTCACCTGCGCCGTCACCATGGCCACCGGTACCGCGGTGGGCGGCTGGCGGATCATCAAGACCCTGGGCCACAAGCTCGTGCACCTTCACCCGATCCACGGCTGTGCCGCCGAGACCTCCGCCGCCGCCGTGATCACCATCGCCTCCAGCCTCGGCATCCCGGTCTCCACCACCCACAACATCTCCGCCGCCATCATGGGCGTGGGGGCCGCCAAGCGCTTCTCCGCCGTGCGCTGGACGGTCGTCGAGCGGATGTTATGGGCCTGGCTTTTGACTATACCGGCCGCCGGCGGCATCGCTTATGGATTGGTGAAGTTGCTGCAGGCGTTTGGGTTGGATTGAATCGCGAACTGGTCGGGCACACTGGTTGGTATTCGCGCCCGGAAGCGCCGCACCCCCACGCCACTAGCGGACCTTGATCACAAATCCGCTCAAGGCCGGTCGGCCCATGTGGGTTTACGCGCGCAAGACAATGTTCTTCAATGGAGTGGTGACGCCGGGACTGAACAAGGTGGGCGGAATTATGATCAAGGCCCCACCCGCGTGACGCCGCTCCAGAGACAGGGCAAGTATTCACTGCACCCTCCCCATAGCCCGGATGGAGCACAGCGCAATCCGGGTACGCCCTCGCAGAAACAAAAGGAATCCACGGGTTGCCGTGGAGAACCTGGATTCTGCTGCGCTCCGCACAAGCTACAACTGCCTCTTGGCCGACACCGAGCGGCACACCGCCTGATGCGTCAGGAACCACTGCACGTCCTCCACACCGATAGTCTCGGTCGGCCTTGATCATAATGCCGCCCACCTTGTTCAGTCCCTGCGTCGCTGATCCATTGTAAAACATGGAGCGCTTCGGCGCGCGCCTCGGCGGTGAATTTCAAGATGCACATGGTGGTGTCGTCGTTATAGAGCACCGTGCCCTGGGCGGCCTGCCGG
>JADNEJ010000290.1 GCA_016292295.1 Candidatus Thiodictyon intracellulare | reverse complement strand
CGTCCCGACCACCAGCGTCGGGGCACTGGGTCGCGGGCGAGCGCGGGCAGGCAGATTTCATCCCAGTTTGGTCCTGGCAGCTCGCCCGCACAGCGAACAGCGAACAGCGACAACGTCGGGCTTTCCCTTCGCCAAGGACGCGGGGTTCACACGCTACCGGAACCGCGCTCGGAATTCATGCAGCCTTGCTGGAAGGACATGGTGCCGTGGTGCTGGTGTTGGGGTATAAGCTGTTCCTAGCCTGGCTTGATGACCGGCCGGACCCATCGGTGGTGCCACCCGCGGATCCTGATGCCCTGTGAGGTTTCACCCGTGAAACGTCGTTCCATCCTTGTGCTCGGTGCGCTTGCCGTCGTGGCGCGAGTCCTCCCAGTCGTCGCGCAATCGGTGGTGATGATCGGCGGGCCCATGGCGGGCAGCGTCTTTTTCACCCGCGACGAGCCGAGCCTGTGGGCGAGTGAGGTCGACCGGCACCTGCCGGAGATCAAGACCGAGGCGGCGCCCGGGTCGATAACCGCCGTCAGCATCCGCACGCCCCACCCGATGAACGGCTTCAAGCGTTACATCCTGAAGCACAAGCTCCTGGACGGGCACTTTCGGCTCCTGAGTCAGAAGACATTCAATCCGGAGCGTGACCAGCCGTTCTCGCGCCACGTCCTGCCCGCTGGTTACCGCGGTCCGGTCTATGCGGTGAGCATCTGCAACCTGCAGGACACCTGGATCGAGGGGGTGATGGTCGAGGGCGACGGGCTCTCACCGGCACGCTGAGACACATGGGCGAGTATTCGCCGCGCCCCGCCGTAGCCCGGATACAGCGCAGCGGAATCCGGGTCAGACCTCGCGGACATGAAAAATCGGTTGTTGCAGCGAAGACCTGGATGGCGCTATGTAATACTTGCCCAGGCTCGCGGCAGAGTTACGAGCGCGAAGTGGAGTGCTGTTCGGCGCCGCTCGGCAAGATTGTCTCCCGGTTCCAGGTGCCGTCGCGATGGACCAAGACCTCACCGTGGTCGTCGTGCCATTCGGCCAGGACGGTGCGCCTGACGGCCTGACCCTGGTGCGTCAGTGTGTGGTCCGCCGGGCGGTGGGTGTGTCCGTGGATCAAATGAACGGCCCGGAAGCGGGTGAGGTAGTCGGCCACGGCAGCCGGATCGGCGTCCATGATGGCCGCGGTCTTGTCGGTCTTGGCCGCGCCGCTTTGGCGGCGGTAACCCTCGGCAAGGGCCCGGCGCGCTGCCAATGACTTCCATAGAAACAGTTTCTTTACCAGTTGGTTGCGTACCAGGCGCCGGAAGCGCAGATAGTCCAGATCGGCGGTGCAGAGGAGATCCCCGTGCATCAGCAGGGTCCGGACGCCGCCGACGTTGGTAAGGGCCGGGTCCGGCCCGAGTGTACAGTCGGTGTCGCGGCAGAATTGGCGTCCGACCAGAAAGTCCCGGTTGCCGAGCAGCAGGGTGCAGGCGGTGCCGGCACTGGTGAGGCCGCGCAATCCGGCCCGAACCTGCGTATAGGGCGCGCTGTTGTCGTCGTCGCCAATCCAGGCGTCGAACAGGTCGCCCAGGATGTAGAGGCGCGTCGCCCGGCGTGCCCGGCCACCCAGAAAGTCCAGAAACAGGCGGATTCTTTCCGGGCGGCCCGGCGCCAGGTGCAGGTCGGAGATGAACAGGGTATCACCGCGGTCGACCTCCCCCGCGGGGTCGCGCGGTGGCGGTCCGGCCGCGTCGGCCCGGCGGGTCAGGATCATGCCGCGCCCCGGCCTAAGCGGCGAGGACCTCGGCGCGCTCGATCAGTACGTTCTCCTCGGGTACGTCCTGGTGGCCGTGGTGTCCGCCGGTCTTGACCGCCTTGATGGCGTTGACCGTGTCCATCCCATCGACGACCCGGCCAAAGACGCAGTAGCCCCAGCCGTCCTGGCCCGGGTGGTCCAGAAAGCCGTTGTCCGCGACATTGATGAAGAACTGTGAACTGGCCGAGTGCGGGTCCATGGTGCGGGCCATGGCGATGGTGCCGGCCAGGTTCTTGAGCCCGTTCGCGGCCTCGTTCTGGATCGGGGCGCCGGTGGGTTTGGGGAGGAAGTGCTCGGTCACCCCGCCGCCCTGGATCATGAAACCGTTAATCACTCGGTGGAACAGGGTGCCGTCGTAGTGAGCGTCGCGCACATACTGCTCGAAGTTGGCGCAGGTGAGCGGGGCCCGCTCGGGGTCCAGTTCGATCAGGATGAGGCCGTAGTTGGTCGTGAGCTTGATCATGGGGTCTCCAGTGGCGTCCCAGGGCCGCGCTGCGGCCGATCCGCCGGTCGTGCAGTTGGCATGGCGGCCATGTTACGGGCTTTGTCGGGGCCCGCAAAGCCGGGCGGTGCTATGCGGCGGAGCGGATTCTTCGCATGCGCCCACAACCGGCTTTGTTACCATGATGGGCTACAGCCGTCCCGGGGCCCGGGTGCGGACCGAACCTTCTACCCGGAATGCGTTGCGATGCTTGAGATCTATAACAGCCTGACCCGTGAAAAGGCGCCCTTCACCCCGCTTGTGCCCGGTCAGGTCGGGATCTATGTCTGCGGCATGACCGTCTATGACCTCTGCCACCTGGGCCACGCCCGGGTCATGGTGGTCTTCGACGTCGCCTGCCGCTACCTGCGCCACCTGGGCTATCGGGTCAATTATGTCCGCAACATCACGGACATCGACGACAAGATCCTACGCCGCGCCCAGGAGGGGGGCGAGCCCTTCACGGCACTGACCGCGCGCTTCATCGCCGCCATGCACGAGGACTCGGTCGCCCTGAGCTGCCTGGCGCCCACCTCCGAGCCCCGCGCCACGGCCCACATCCCCGAGATCCTGGCGATGATCGGAACCCTGATTGCGCGGGGCCTGGCCTACGCCGCGGACAATGGGGACGTCTACTACTCGGTCAGCGCCTTCCCCAGCTACGGCAAACTTTCCGGCAAGGACCCGACGGACCTGCGCGCTGGAGCGCGGGTCGAGGTGGGCGAGTCCAAGCATGACCCGCTGGATTTCGTTCTGTGGAAGAAAGCCAAGCCCGGTGAGCCCTCGTGGGACTCGCCTTGGGGGCCGGGCCGCCCCGGCTGGCACATCGAGTGCTCCGCCATGTCCACCTGCTGCCTGGGCAATCATTTCGATCTGCACGGCGGCGGGGCGGACCTGCAGTTCCCCCACCACGAGAACGAGATCGCTCAGTCCGAGGGGGCCACCGGCGAGCCCTTCGTCAATGTTTGGATGCACAACGGCTTCGTGCGGGTGAACGAAGAGAAGATGTCCAAGTCCCTGGGCAACTTCTTCACCGTGCGCGAGATACTCGCGCGTTACCGGCCCGAGGAGGTGCGGCTCTTCATCCTCACCAGTCACTACCGCAGCCCGCTCAACTACGACGATGAGCACCTCAACAACGCCCGCGCCGCTCTGACCCGCCTCTACATGGCACTGCGCGGCCTACCGGACGCCGCGCCGGTGGGTGGGGAGACCTTCAGCGAGCGCTTCACCGCCGCCATGGACGATGACTTCAACACCCCTGTGGCGCTGGCGGTGCTCTTCGACCTGGTGCGCGAGATCAATCGGGTGCGACCCCAGGATGAGGCCGCCGCGGCGGGTCTGGGGGCGCAACTGCGTTTATTGGGCGAGGTGCTGGGCATCGTGCAGGGGGATGCGGATGCCTACCTGCGGGGCTGCGCGGATGCGGATGCCGGTGAGGGCGCGCTGACTGACGCACGCATTGAGGAGCTAGTTGCCGAGCGCATCGCCGCCCGCAAGGCCAAGCAGTGGGAGGATGCGGACCGCATTCGCGATAAACTGAGCGACGCCGGCATCGTGCTGGAGGACAACCCGGGCGGCACCACCTGGCGCCGAGCTTGACGTAGGGTGTGCCTTGCGGACCCGAACTCACGCTGCAGTCCCGGGTGCGGGCGGCTGTCGGGCCCGCGCCGATGCTGGCGCAACCCGGCGCCGAGGCCGGCAGGTCGCTTCGCTCATGCTCAGGTAATGGGCTACATGATATCATTAGCCGTTTTTCTAGCTAAGCACTCTACGACGCCCGAGTGCTTTACCGCAGGCCCCAAGAGATGAATCTTTGCAATCGGATCCTCTTGCCAGACTCAACCAGTGCTCTATTGTGGGATATGGATGGCGTGCTCATCGATTCCCTGTCCTTCGCGATTCAAATCACGCATCATTTGCTACAGTTACGCCACGACCTGGAGCGCACGGTCGATGCGGATTTCTTGAAGTCAGTATTCCCGCTCGAATCCTCGGTTTACTGGCGGGAGATAGTGATGTATCTAAACGGCACCTTGGGAGCATCGATCCCCATGGACGATGCGGAGGCAATGTGCAACGACTATTTGTCCCTGCGCTTGACTTCGGTATTTCCGATCAATCCGGGAATTCGGCAGATACTCGACGACCTGTCTTGGCGTAACCTGCCCTGTGCGGTTGTTTCCAACAATCCGCGGTCCCAGACCGTCGCAATATTGAAAAACTGCGGACTTCTCGATCGTTTTGCGGTTATCGTCGGCAATGACGAGCCCGCCATCAGGAAGAAGCCGGCACCCGACCCTTACCTTTATGCGGCCAAACAACTCGGCGTCGCTGCTGCCCGTTGCGTTGTCGTCGAAGACTCCGTTCTTGGAGCGACTGCCGGGATTGCAGCTGCTTGTCAGACGATCGGTGTCGCCACGGGCAGCGCATCCGCGAGTGTGCTGGAGGCGACGGGCTGCCATCAGGTCTATTCGAGCTTCACGGAAAATATCTGCGAGTTGATATTCGGCGACGTCCGGGTCAAGGAAATTATCACGCTCAATGAGTTTGTAAGCCATATGGTCGAGCATGTCGCCTGGCGTCTTGGCACTACCATCAAGCTCTCCTGGAACAACAATAATTTTTTGGCCGCTGGCAAGTTCTTCGGTGAGGCATTGCGCCGCATCCCTGCCAAGGATACCAGCGCGGCCTGTCTCGGCATGATTGACGACGGTAGTGCAGAGGTCTTGATCCACCTCTGTTCTCCCACCAGCGGCTTGCGTATCGGGGCTCAAGGCGACGTCGCCCTGGATTGGTTTCTGCCGCTGCGTTGTGAGCAATTGCCAAACGGCGTAGCGCTTCAAGAATTACTCAGTGGACTCGCTCAAGGTCTCCAGGCGCAGATCGATGTCACGATCTGTAGCGCAGAGGACCCGCATCATACCTGGGAGGGCGTGTTTCGGGCCGTAGGCATCTGCCTGAGCCGGATCTATTCACCGGTACGCGCTGTGCTCGCGCCGCCGCCCCTCGACATCAAGGAGAATATTCGCCTACTCGGAGAACTGTCCGTGCGCAGCGTCGGCATTGACTTCTGCGAAGTGACGCGACGCACCGCCGAGAGCGAGGTCTCATTGTCCGTCGATTTTTCGCGGCGCCAGCCTTCCGCTATTCATCTGCAAGTAGGTCCCTCCATATGCCACGAGGGCTTTGGCGATCTACTGCTCGCGCTTGCTGATCATGCCGGATTCTCCCTGCGGCTGTCATTTACCGCTTCGGTGCTTGCCTCGTCTCATGTGTTGTTCGAGGACGCGGCTCTAGTCATGGGCCGCGCCCTGTTGGAACTGCTGGTCATCCGTATGACCTTGCAGGGGACCGACGGCGCCGGCAGCAATATCCATACCGCTGCTGACCTGCAAGACCTGGCCGTGGGTGTCGCCGTGAGCGTCGAGGGGAGAAAGTTCTGGTCCTTCGTACCCTTCGGCGAATCTTATAGCGAACTGCGCCGCCGTATTCTGGTAGGACAGAATGTTCTCGGCACGTTGCGATCTGAGGATCTGGATGATTTCGTCGATGGTCTGGCCGGCGGCCTTGCTGCAAGCATTATGATCCACGTGCGTCGTCCCGTATCACCTGATGAGACCTGGCGCGGTGTGTTTTGCGGTCTCGGCACTGCGATTGCCGAAGCCTTCCTGCCCAACCCGTTTCGTCGCGGCGTACCCCCTGGGGTGAAAGGTACTCTGTCATGACGTGCGCATCTATTCAATTTAGTAACGGACAATCATGATCCCAGCAGTAAGTCCTTTCGTTAACCGCGCCCAGGAGTTCCCGATGTTATCGGGCGGGATGAATCGGGCGACCTTTCTCCGCCTGGACTTGAGCGAGAGCGTGATGGCAGCCCCGCCGCATGTGCGTGAAACCATTCTGCGCTTAATTGAGTCAGATCGCTTTTCCGCCTACCCCGACGATTTGCTGATCTACCTGCTGTTGGCGGATTACGTTGGGCTTCCAACCTCGAACCTGCTCGTGACCAACGGGTCGGATCACGCGATACAGCTGATCCTGCGGGCATTCCTTTCGCCGGGAGACCAGTTGCAGGTCATCGACCCGCATTTCCGATCTATGCCCACGTTGCCCGGACCTTGGGTGCCAGCATACGGTACGTGCCGTTGGAAGGCGATTTTTCGTTCAGTGCCGAACACTTTATCGCGGCACTGGCCGAGCGGCCTCGTCTGTGTGTCGTGATCAATCCTAACAATCCGACTGGAACACTTATTCCACTGGAGTCGGTACGGGTAGTGGACGGCACCGCACCGGATGTGCCGCTGATCGTCGATGAGGCATACTATGAATATGCCGGAACTACGGCCGTATCGCTGCTCGCGGATCACCCCAATGTCATCATCACTCGCACCTTCTCCAAGGCGTTCGGCTTGACGGGCTTGCGGTTTGGCCACATCGTGGCGCACCCCGACATCATTCGACAGTTGCGCAAACTCCGTCTGCCTTTCGATGTCAACGCGTTCGCCATCAGTGGCGCGATTGCTCACCTGTCCAACCTTTCCAGTATGCGAGGGTACGTTCGGGCCATACTGAGCGAGTCCAAGCCGACAATGCTCAAGTTTCTGGACGGTAGCGGTGTGAAGTCTTTCCTATCGGCGGCCAATTTTCTGCTGATTGAATTGGCCCAGCGAGACCGTGCGGTTGAGATGCTGCGGGCGCGCGGTGTGCTCGTAGCCCCGCTGTCCTATCCTAGGCTGAGCAGTGCGATGCGGATTGCAATACCGGTCACCGAACAACTCGCCAGGTTCCAAGCGGCCTTTCTAAACACCCTGGATACAACTGATTTTGCGAAAGGTTGAGCCATGTCAGATCACCGCACGACAGTGGAAAAACGGGTCGAGTGAGCCGGGGCCGCCGCTCAAGAGGGAAAGGCGGATGAAGCCTCGCGTTACTATGAAGAGGCCACGAAGCGTACGGTGTTTTCAGATGCCGACGTGGCTGCGAACCTGTTTTTGCTTGCCGGGAGGCACGCTCAAGACAACCTCGTGTGAGCCAAGTTGCTCTACACTCACGCTAAGACGCAGTTTGACCGCTGTGGTGATGCGGAGTCTGCGGGCGACATGCTGCTGGACATAGCCCTGCTTGCTCAAGAACGCGATGTGGGAGAGGTTGCCGAGCAACTGAGCATCGCATGCCGAGCATACACAAACGCTCTCGCGAGCGGCCTGTCTGGCCCGGGAGATCCGCGCGAAAAGCAAGAGACCTTGCTCCCCCGCGTTGATAAGATTCGCTATTACTTAACCAGCATCGCAAATGCTGCGAGAGTTCGCTCATGAAGATCAATCGTTTTATCCTCGATGAAATGTCGGATGCGGATCGCCGCGCCCTGTGCCGCCGATCCGAGGCTGACATTTCCAGGTTGGCCGACACGGTGTTACCCATCATCGAGGCCGTCAAGGCTTCGGGGGACGACGCCTTATTCAAGCATACGTTGGAGTTCGATGGCGCGGACCTGCGCGCCAAAGGACTGCGTGTCTCCGACGCGGAGGCCGATGCCGCTATTGCGTCGCTCGATGAGTCGATCAAGGCGGTGATCGATTATTCGGCAGAGAATATTCGCCGGTACCATCAGGCACAGTTGCCTGAGGAAATGTGGTTCGTGGAGATCGCGCCGGGAATTTTTGCCGGCGAGAAGGTAACTCCGATTACGTCGGTGGGTCTCTATGTCCCGAGCGGCAAGGGCTCGTTTCCGTCGGTGATGTTGATGCTGGGTATCCCGGCGCAGATTGCGGGCGTCCCACGTGTCGCCGTCTGTACGCCGCCGCGGCCCGACGGCTTGGTCGATCCCGCCACGCTATACGCGGCAAGGATTTGCGGGTTGAAAGACGTCTATCGAGTCGGCGGTGCTCAAGCCATTGCTGCTCTGGCGTATGGAACTCAGACACTGCCGCGCGTTGCGAAGACCTTGGGCCCGGGCAACAGCTATGTTTCGGCCGCGAAGCGCATCCTGTATGGTGTCGTTGACCCCGGTACGCCGGCCGGTCCCAGCGAGTCGATCATTCTCTGCGACGGCAATGCAGATCGCCGGATCGCAGCACTCGACCTACTCATCGAGGCGGAGCACGGACCTGACTCTACCGCTCTGATGGTGACGCATGAGCGCAAGGTCGCCGAGGGGGTTGCCAAAATCCTTCCGGAACTGGTGTCGAAGTTGCCGCCGAAGCGCCGCGAGTATTGCGAGACGGTCTTATCGGGATACGGTGGTATCGTACTTACGCCGTCGTTGGATGAATCAATTGCCTTCGTCAATGAGTTCGCCCCGGAGCACTTGGAAGTACTGGTGGACGACCTGATGTCGATCCTCGGGGACATCAAGAACGCGGGCGAGATCCTGTTGGGTAAGTTCACCCCCATCACTGTCGGGAATTTCAGCTTGGGTGTGAATGCGATTCTCCCGACCGGGGGCTTTGCGAGATCTTTCTCGGCGGTGACGGTCCATGATTACCTAAAACGCTCGTCGATTGGCTATGTGTCTCAGCGAGGTTATACGCAAATCAGCCCTGTGGCTCGGCAATTCGCTGAGTATGAGGGCTTCGCAGCACATGCCATGGCAATAAGCGAGCGGAGCTTGTGAGTCAAGCGACATTGCCGAAGGCAATGTAGGGGTGTTCTGGTGTCACGGAATATGTATCCCCTAAAGAGTCGAAGACGCAGGAATTCGTCGGTCGATCAATGTCATCAAGCCAGCTTATACACACAGCCCCGGGCTTATTGGCCCGGCGGAAGGTGACTAACCAGTGTCTCGGGGTTTGTTGAGCATACTCGGCTAATGCTAATCGGCTAATGCTAAATTTTCGGTTTCCTCACCGACCGGTTATTGCAAAATTCTCCGTTAGCAAGGAGCGCAAGTCGCCCTAGTACTCACCCGGGTTGCTGAAGAAGTCTGCGCAGGCTTTGCGAAACCCGTCAAAT
>JADNEJ010000067.1 GCA_016292295.1 Candidatus Thiodictyon intracellulare | reverse complement strand
CGCATAAGGCGGAAGAAAGACAAGCTTGATGCGGGAATCCTTGATATAATCTTGAGCCGCTTTTGAGCGGTAATAGCGAGCGTTGTTGCAAATGAAGTATACACTATACGTCTCATCTGAGATTTTTGCTCAGGACCCTAGCCCTTTGGCGTAAAATGAAATACGAATGGATTCAATCTCTGGCTTACGTGAGTATGACTGCATTAGTTTTCACAATTCATCGAGTAATAGATTTGCTCGGATCTGAATTTAGAATTAAATTTGCGAATTAGAATTTTACGGCATGGCTCTCCACAAATTTTTCCGTTGAGGTGCTTTTCCCGTTGAGGTGCTTAATGCCGGAAAACCTTCGCCTGTCCGCAGAGCCGCTGGTTGGCGTTTCGTCCAGTGCACCCCGAATCATGGTCGTGTAACCGACCGGTTGCGCCGCGGCGCGCGACTGGGTATTGCTCGCCCTGGTGGCACCCCCGACCAGAGCGCCCGATGGCATAGCCGACTGATCAGCCGGCGTCAATATCCAACCCTGGGTCTTAGACGAGGGAGACGCTGAATTTATTCGGTGCGGCGCGCCGGCCTTGATCACAAATCCGCCCAAGGTCGGCCGGCCCATGTGGGGTTGCGCGCGCAAAACCATGTTCTGCAAGGGAGCAGCGACGCCGGGACTGAACAAGGTGGGCGGAACAAGGTGGGTGGCATTATGATCAAGGCCCACTCATCCGCCGGATGCTCGTCACGACACAAAATTGGGTTTGCCAAGCCCCCCAACCATCGGTAGAATTGTGGGCTGTTGACGACAGCCGGGCAGCCGGGCTGTTGATGACAGGCGCGTAGCTCAGCTGGTTAGAGCACCACCTTGACATGGTGGGGGTCGTTGGTTCGAGTCCAATCGCGCCTACCAATATCTCTGCCGCCGGATACCAGCCTAGCCCTCCGCACGCTCTACAGCGTGCTGGGGCGCTTGCGGCCGGTAGTTCGGCGGTTTTCGTTGTTTCGTTTCGGTCCTCGCCGGGGGACGTCGTCATGTGATCTTTGGTAGCGATCACCACTGAGTCTTAAGGATTATCCCCATGCCCCAGATCAGCCTCCCCGACGGTTCAGTCCGTCCCTTTCCTGCCCCGGTGTCCGTGTACCAGGTGGTGGCCGCCATCGGGCCCGGTCTCACCAAAGCGGCACTCGCCGGGCGAGTGGACGGGCGTCTGGTCGATACCTCCCATCTGATCGAGAACGACGCGACCCTTGCCATCGTCACCGCCAAGGACGAGGCGGACGCTTTGGAACTGATGCGCCATGACGCCGCCCATGTGATGGCCCAGGCGGTGCAGGAGCTCTTCCCCGACACTCAGGTGGCCATAGGTCCGACGATTGAGAACGGCTTCTACTACGACTTCGTCCGCGCCGAGCCTTTCGTTCCGGAGGACCTGGAGAGAATCGAGGCGCGGATGCATGAGATCGTCAAGCGCGATCTGCCGATAACCCGCGAGGTGATGGGTCGCGACGAGGCCAAGCGCGTCTTCGCGGCCCTGGGCGAGGCCTACAAGGTCGAGATCATCGAGGATATCATCCCGATGGGGGAAGAGGTCTCGATCTATCGCCAGGGCGACTGGTTGGATGTCTGCCGCGGTCCGCACCTGCCCAGCACCGGCAAGTTGGGCGAGGGCTTCAAGCTCACCAAGGTGGCGGGCGCCTACTGGCGCGGCGACTCCAAGAACGCCCAACTCCAGCGCATCTACGGCACCGCCTGGCGCGACAAGAAGGAACTGCGCGCCTATCTGACCCGCCTGGAGGAGGCCGAGAAGCGTGACCACCGCAAGCTCGGCCGCCAACTCGACCTCTTCCACTTCCAGGACGAGGCCCCGGGGATGGCCTTCTGGCACCATAAGGGCCGGATCATCTATCGCCTGGCGGAGCAGTACATGCGCGAGAAGCTCGCCGAGTACGGCTACGAGGAGGTCGAGACGCCCCAGGTCCTGGACCGCTCGCTCTGGGAGCGCTCCGGCCACTGGGACAAGTTCGCCGGCGGCATGTTCACCACCCAGTTGGATGAACACGACTACGCAATCAAGCCCATGAACTGCCCGGGGCACATCCAGCTCTATAACCAGGGGTTGAAGAGCTACCGGGACCTGCCGTTGCGACTGGCCGAGTTCGGGGTGGTGCACCGCTACGAGCCCTCCGGTACCCTGCACGGGCTGATGCGCGCACGCCGCTTCACGCAGGACGACGCCCACATCTTCTGCACCGAGGATCAACTTCAGGCGGAGGTGGCGACCCTGATCGATATGGTTTTTGAAACCTATCGGGACTTCGGCTTCGAGCAGGTAGTGCTGGCCCTGTCGCTGCGCCCGGAGCAACGTGTCGGCAGCGACGAGCTGTGGGACAAGAGCGAGGCGGCCCTGGACAAAGCGTTGCGCGACAAGGGTCTGGAGTTCAGGGTCCAGGCGGGCGAGGGCGCCTTTTATGGCCCCAAGATCGAATTTACCCTGCACGACAGCATCGGGCGGGCCTGGCAGTGCGGTACCATTCAGGTCGACTTCTCCATGCCTGGGCGGCTCGGCGCACACTACATCGCCGAGGACAACGCCAAGGAGACCCCGGTGATGATCCACCGTGCCGTCCTGGGGTCGGTGGAGCGTTTCATCGGCATCCTGATTGAGCACTATGCCGGGCTGCTGCCGCTGTGGCTGTCCCCGGTACAGGCGGTGGTGCTCAATATCACCGACGCCCAGGCTCCCTATGTGACTGAGGTGGTTAACGCATTGCGCAAAAAGGGCTTCCGCGTGGATGCGGACTTGAGAAACGAGAAGATCGGCTTTAAAATTCGCGCCCATACGCTGCAACGGGTACCCTATCTGCTGATCCTTGGTGATCGCGAGGTGGAGGCCCGGACCCTGACGGTGCGTGACCGTAAGGGCCAGGACCTGGGCTTCTTTGCGCTCGACGCCTTTGCGCAGCGCCTAGGTGACGAGGCCGCCCGGCGGGTGCACGATTGAAGTTGGCGCGCGGCGGCGCGACCAGCAGTGGCGGTTTTTTTGCGGCGGTGACAGGCAGTCATTGCCCGGCAGGCCAGGTCCTCTGCGGGGGGCGAGCGGCTGCAATGCGGGCCGGGGTTGACCCGGGTCGCCGGACAGGGACGGCCTTTTTTCTATCCTTGTGGAGGAACCAGCAATCGCTGCACCAAAGAGAAACCGCGTCAATCGCGAGATCAACATCCCGGAAGTCCGGCTGATCGGCGCGGATGGCAACCAGGTTGGGGTCGTTCGGGTCCGCGAGGCCCTGGAGATGGCCGAAGAGGCGGGGATGGATCTCGTTGAAATAGTCCCGACCGCTGAACCCCCGGTATGCCGTCTCATGGACTACGGCAAGTTCCGCTTCGACCAGAAAAAGAAGCAGAACGAGGCCAAGAAGAAGCAGAAGCAGGTTCAGATCAAGGAGATCAAGTTTCGCCCAGGGACGGATGAAGGGGACTATCAGGTCAAACTGCGCAACCTGATCCGTTTCTTGGAAGAAGGAGATAAGGCGAAGGTCACCATGCGTTTTCGCGGGCGTGAACATTCGCACCGTGAGCTTGGGCTGGAATTGCTCAAGCGGGTGGAGAATGACCTTGCCGCCTACAGCATCGTGGAACAACAACCCCAGATGGAAGGACGCCAGATGGTTATGGTGCTGGGCCCCAAGAAACATTAATAACAAACGTTTGTCAATCGCGAAGTGAGAATATGCCCAAGATCAAGACCAATCGCGGGGCGGCGAAGCGCTTCAAGCGCACGTCCTCCGGCGTCAAGTGCTACTCATCCTTTCGGCGACACATCCTGACCAAGAAAACGACCAAGCGGAAGCGTCAACTGCGCTCCGCCAAGCTGGTCAGCGCGTCGGATCTGAAGTCCGCGCGGCGGATGATCCCCTACTGCTGACCGCACCTGATACCGGAGAACAACGATGCCACGCGTCAAACGGGGCGTAACCGCCCACGCCCGTCACAAGAAGATCATGAAGCAGGCGAAGGGCTATTACGGTGCCCGTAGCAGGGTTTTTCGTGTCGCCAAGCAGGCAGTCATCAAGGCCGGTCAGTACGCCTACCGCGATCGCCGCCAGAAGAAGCGCCAATTCCGCGCCCTCTGGATCGCCCGTATCAATGCCGCAGCCCGCGAGAATGGACTCTCCTATAGCCGGCTGATCAACGGCCTCAAGCTGGCCGGGGTCGAGGTGGATCGCAAGATGCTTGCCGATATCGCCTACCACGACTCGGTCGCCTTCGGCGCCATTGCCCTGCAGGCCAAGGGCGCCCTGGTGGCATGATACCTGGGGGCTTGAACGGGTCTGAAAGGTCGCGCTCAAGCCTTGTAAACGAAGGGAAAGGCCCTGGTCTTTCCCCTTTTTTTCTCAGCCGGTCGTCGGGGGTCGTGCGATGCCTGATGGGTTCGCGCCCCGGCCGGCTGAGCGCGTTCACTGATCGGTCATCGGGATTCTTGGCTCCAATTGCCAATCCAAAGGTCGCATAGGTGCCCGGGTTACAAAGGCCGATGCGATTTTTTCCTGTGTTTCGTTAAGGTCAAGAAATGCCTGAAGAGTCTGGATTGGGAATAGACCTGCTACGTGAGGCGGCGCTGGCGTCCATTGCCGCGGCGCCGGACCTGGCCGTGCTAAATCAGGTACGGGTCCGCTATCTGGGCAAGGTCGGTGACCTGACGCTGCTGCTGAAGCAACTCGGCGGTCTGCCCAAGGAGAAGCGCCCCGCCGCGGGTCAGTTGATCAATGTGGCGAAGGATGTCGTCGCGCAGGCCATCGAGGCACGCAAGTCGGTCCTGGAACAGGCGGCCCTGGCGGCGCGTCTGGCGGCAGGGCGCCTGGATGTCACCCTGCCCGGGCGGGGCAGCCGTGCAGGTGGTCTGCACCCGGTCACCCGTACCCTGCGGCGGATCGAGCGTCTCTTTGCCGACGCCGGTTTCGCGGTCGCCGAGGGACCGGAGGTGGAGACCGCTTACCACAACTTCGAGGCGCTCAATATCCCCGAGCACCACCCGGCCCGGGCGATGCACGACACCTTCTATTTCGACGCGGACCTGCTCCTGCGCACCCAAACCTCGCCGGTGCAGATCCGGGTGATGACTGAGCAAGCCCCGCCGCTCAAGATCATCGCCCCCGGGCGGGTCTACCGTTGCGACTCGGACCTGACGCACACTCCGATGTTTCATCAGGTGGAAGGGCTTCTGGTCGACGAGCAGGTGAGCTTTGCGGACCTCAAGGGCGTCCTCTACGACTTTCTGACCAATTTCTTCGAGCGGGACCTGAAACTGCGCTTTCGTCCGTCCTACTTTCCGTTCACCGAGCCCTCAGCGGAGGTCGACATCGCGTGCGTCATGTGCGGTGGGGCCGGGTGCCGAGTGTGCAAACAGACCGGCTGGCTCGAGGTCCTGGGTTGCGGCATGGTGTACCCGGAGGTCTTCCGGAACGTGAGGATCGACCCGGACCTTTATCTCGGTTACGCCTTCGGCATCGGGGTGGAGCGTCTGGCGATGCTGCGTTACGGCATCGACGACATCCGCCTGTATTTCGAGAACGACCTGCGGTTCTTGCGGCAATTCGCCGGAATTTGAGAAGCGAGCTTTTGGGAAGCGAACAAGATGCGTTTCAGTGAGTCCTGGCTGCGGGAATGGGTCAATCCCTGCATCGACACCCAGACCCTTGCGGATCAACTCAGCATGGCCGGCCTAGAGGTGGATGCGCTCGCGCCCGCCGCCGCGGCGTTCACCGGTGTGGTGGTGGGCCTGGTGCTTGAGGCCGCGCCTCACCCGAACGCCGGCAAGCTGCATGTGTGCACGGTGGACCTGGGCCAGGCGGCGCCGCTGACCATCGTCTGCGGTGCGGCCAACATCGCCGCGGGAATGCGGGTGCCGGTGGCGACCATCGGCGCCGTCATGCCCGGTGACTTCAAGGTCAAGCTCGCGAAACTGCGCGGTGTCGAGTCCTTCGGCATGATCTGTTCCGCGAGCGAACTGGGCCTGGTCGAGACCTCCAGCGGCATCCTGCCCCTGCCCGTGGACGCGCCGGTGGGTGCCGATTTCCGCGCCTGGCTGGGGCTCGATGACGCCTGCATCGAGGTCGATCTGACGCCCGATCGGGGCGACTGCTTGTCCATCGCTGGCTTGGCCTGGGAGGTGGCGGCGATCAACGACTGCCCCCTGACCCCGGTGGTCGTAGAGCCGGTCGCGCCCGCGAGCGACGACCGCTTCCCGGTCAGCCTGGAGGCGCCCGAACACTGCCCGCGTTATGCCTGCCGGATTATCCGCGGCATCGACCGGGCGGCCCTGACCCCGCTGTGGATGCGCGAGCGCCTGCGCCGCGGCGGCATCCGTGCCATCAGTCCAGTGGTCGATGTCACCAACTATGTGCTGCTGGAACTGGGTCAGCCCATGCACGGCTTCGATCTGAGTCGCCTGGATGGCCAGATCCGGGTGCGTCTGGCCGTGCCGCGCGAGCGGCTCCACCTGCTGAACGGCGAGACGATCGAACTGCGTCCGGATACACTGGTGATCGCCGATGCCGTGCGCCCCGTGGCCCTGGCCGGGATCATGGGCGGTGCCGGCAGCGCCGTGGAGTCCGAGACCCGCGACATCCTGCTGGAAAGCGCCTTCTTCGTCCCCGCCGGGATCAGCGGCAAGGCGCGCAGCTACGGTCTGCACACCGATTCGTCCCATCGCTTCGAGCGAGGCGTTGACCCGGGTCTCCAGGTCCGCGCGCTGGAGCGCGCGACCCGGCTGCTGGTCGTCATCGTCGGCGGCGAGCCCGGTCCAGTGGTCGACATAACCGCCGCCGATCACCTGCCGCGGCGCTCGCCCCTGACCCTGCGCACCGCGCGCTGTGCCCAGATCCTGGGGCTCGAACTGCCGCCCGAGACCATCGCCGGCATCTTGAAACGCCTCGGCATGGACCTGGTGCCGGTCACCGGGGGCTGGCAGGTCACACCGCCCAGTGGGCGCTTCGACTTGGTCCACGAGGTCGATCTGATTGCCGATGTGGGGCGCATCCATGGCTATGACCGCATCCCGGTCAGCCATGCATCGTCCGCGGCGGCCACTAGGGCCAGGCCGGAGGCCGCCTTCGACCTGGATCGGGCCCGCCTCGCCCTGGTCGACCGGGGCTTTCAGGAGGTCATCACCTACAGCTTCGTAAGCCCGGAGCTACAGGCTAGGATCGAGCCCGAGGTCAAGGGGCTGGCCTTGGCCAATCCGATCAGCGCCGAGCTCTCGGTGATGCGCCCCTCACTGTGGCCCGGTCTGCTCCACACCGCCCGCTACAACCAAGTGCGCCAGCAGGAGCGGGTGCGCATCTTCGAGACCGGGCTGCGCTTTCGCCCTGGTCCCGAGGGGCTGTCCCAGGAGACGGCGATCGGCGGCCTTGTCATCGGTCCCCTGGACCCCGAGCAATGGGGCACGCCGGCACGGCCGGTCGACTTCTTTGCGCTGAAGGCAGACGTGGAGGCCCTGCTCGCCCTGAGCGGTGACCTGCCCGGTTTTAGCTTCGTCTCGGCCGAACACCCGGCCCTGCACCCCGGGCAGAGTGCCCGCATCGACTACGCCGGTCGGCCCGTCGGGCGTCTGGGAATGCTCCACCCGGCCCTGGCCGCGGACCTGGATCTGACCGGCGACGCCTTTCTCTTCGAGCTGGAACCGGCGGCCCTGACCACCGGGGTGCTGCCCCGCTTCACCCCGATCTCGCGGTACCCGGCGATCCGCCGCGATCTGGCCATCGTGGTGGACGAGAGCGTCGCCTACGCCGACATTGCCGGCTGCATCCGCGCCGGCGCGGGCGATCTGCTGCGCGAACTGGTGCTGTTTGACGTCTATGCCGGGGGAAATATCGGGGTGGGGCGAATAAGTCTCGCTTTTGGATTGATTTTACAAGTATCTTCTCAAACACTTACCGACGAGGTGGTGGATGAGGCGGTGGGGCGGGTGTTAGCCCGTCTCGAGTCCGATTTTGGCGCACGACTGCGGGACTGATGGTATGGCGTTGACTAAGGCTGATATGGCAGAACACCTGTTCGAAGAGCTTGGGCTCAACAAACGTGAGGCCAAGGACATCGTCGAAAGCTTCTTCGAGGAGATCCGCAAGGCACTGGAGCGCGGCGAGCAGGTTAAGCTCTCCGGCTTCGGGAACTTCGATCTGCGCGAGAAGAAAGAGCGCCCCGGGCGCAATCCCAAGACCGGCGAGGAGATCCCGATAACCGCCCGCCGCGTGGTGACCTTCCGTCCGGGCCAAAAGCTCAAAGCGCGGGTGGAAGCCTATGCTGGACACGAGCAGCAATAGCGCGGAGGAGTCCGGGGCCGGCGAACTGCCGGCGATCCCCGGCAAGCGCTATTTCACGATCGGTGAGGTCAGCGAGCTGTGCGGCGTCAAGCCGCATGTGCTGCGCTATTGGGAGCAGGAATTTCCCCAATTGAAGCCGGTCAAGCGGCGCGGCAACCGGCGCTATTATCAGCGGCACGACATCCTGATGGTGCGTCAGATCCGCTCCCTGCTCTACGACCAGGGCTTCACCATCGGCGGTGCCCGTCAGCAATTGAGCGGCGAGGGCGCCAAGCACGACCTCACCCAGACCCACCAGGTCCTGCGGCAGATGCGTCAGGAGTTGGAGGAAATTCTGCACGTTCTGCGGCGGTAGCTGCGGCGTCTCACACCAAGGCGCCAAGCTCGCCAGGAAATGTTGGTCCGCCGCAAGGCGCACTCCAGAGGTGTGCGGCCACCGCCAGAGGTGTGCGGCCACCGCCGCTACGGTGATCTCTGGCTTCTTTCCCGATGCCCAATGTGAATATCTTGAGGCGGTTGAGTTTTTCGAGTGTCGGCGTTCGGCGTACTGCCTTGGGAGACGCGCTCATCGGCGAGTTCGAGCGGACTGTCGACTTGGCAATAACACAGCCAAATTCGGCATTATGTGGCAAACGCACATGGCTATTTATTCAGTGACTTGGCTACGCAATCATATAATTGATACATGAAGGGAAATTTGATCCACTACGGCATGATCCGCGATTCGTCGTCGGTGAGATTGATCTGGTCATCCACCCGTGGACCCGGTGTCGGGGCCTTGTGGGCGGTGCCGCCAAGCTTCTTGCCGGTGGCCACGACGCGGGCAGCACGCGCCGCGAGCGTCGCCTCGTACTCGGCTTGCTCACGCGTGAAGCGCTCGACGGCCCGCGCCGCAATCTTGGTCTTGGCGGCGGCAATCGCCGCC
>JADNEJ010000444.1 GCA_016292295.1 Candidatus Thiodictyon intracellulare | reverse complement strand
GGGATCATCCAATCGGTGATGGGCTTCCGCCAATTTCTCACCCGTGGACTAGACAACGTCCAGGGCGAGTGGACGCTGGTCTGCCTGGCGTGGAACCTGAAACGAATGGCCGTATTACGTCTGCAGTCAGGGGAACATCGCGAAAAACTGCGTTTCTAGCCGAAAAAAAATCTCTCTTTTGCAACAAAAGCCCGTCCAAGGGCCTGAGGCCGTAGCGCTGATCGCTAAGTCCGGCAGGCTGCTAGCGTCTGGGAGAAATCACGCAATGGTAACTTATTCGTCTACCCCTATCTCTCGAACACAACGCGGTCGGCCAGGATGGCCTTGACCGACCAGCCGGCTTGCTCGTCCCCGAGCCGCAGGCGTTTGAGCTGAGGTGTGCCGGGGTCGGTAATCCAGGCCGAGGTCACCCCAGGGAAGATCAGGACCGCGCTCAGGTCCAAACCATCCAAGGTACCGTCCGGCGTCGCCTCGGGCTGAGGTTCCGGCTCGGCCGCCGGCGGCTCCGGTTTGCGCTGGGGCCGGAACAGCGGCCGCTCGGCGACCGACGCATAGGTCTCTTTGGCCTCCGGCGGCGCCGGCGTGGCCCGTGAGTCGTCGGTAGCGGCGCCCGGGTCCGCTGCGGCACCCTGCTCCGCCCTGGGAGGACCGACCGGCGACAGCGGCCGCGGCCAGTCCCGCCACTGCATCACCAGGACGCCCGCCAACGCGAGGATCACCAGGAGCGCCATGGCCTTGATCACGCCTTGCCCCCGAGGGCAAACCAAAAGACGTCCAGACGCACGGTCAACTCACCGGCCTCATTGGTCTGCGCGCGCCAGGGGCGAGAGCGTCCCGGCTGATAGAGTGTCGGTGGAGCCTTAGATCTGGATCCGTAGGCGCACCCGCGCCGGCTGTTCGGCATGTTCCTCAGGCAGCAACTGGGTACTGATCAGGCGACCGTGGGCGGCGGTGACGATGTCCTGCACCTTACGGGTCAGCTCCGCGTCGGCCAAGTCCGGGGTAGGGGCCTCGAAATAGAAGGCATTGAAGTCCTAATTGTTGTTGACCTGCTCCAGTGCGGCGCGCAACCCGAGCAGGGTCGCAATTAGGCGCTGGTAGCGCCCGAGTTGCTCCGAGCCGGCGGCGATGGCGGCGATGAGCAGGCAGGGGAGCAGGACCGCTGCACCCCAGACGAGCACACAGTAACGCTTGGTGGGGTTGGCCTGGGTCATGGAGAGGCAGACTTGGAACGCTTGTAATTGAAGGCAAGGTTGAAACGTTCCTTGCCGGTTTGGACAACCTGCGTCACCGAGGAGCGGAATGAGACCTCGGTGATCCCCGGGGCGCCCTCCAGGAGACTGATCAGGGCCGTGGCCCGGCCGGATTCATCGCGCACCTGGACCTCACCGCTCTGGTATTAAAGGCTTTACACCCAAGCGTCATCGGGGATGCGTTCGGTCAACTCCTGCAACATGTCGAGCATACGCGGCAACTCTCATTTCTGGCGCAGTACCTCGGTACTGCCGCGCCGCGCCTGCTCCAGTTCCTGGCGGACCTGATCCACCTGCACCGCCTGGGTGCGCGCCTTGCGCACCTCGGACTCCAGGGTCTCCAGGGTGCGGGACAGCTGCCACAGGGACGTGACCAGTACCCGCCGCGCCCAGAGGCAAGATCAGGGCCAGGATCAACTTGCCCGGATCGAGCAGCGGCTGACGGTGGCGCTGGCGCTCGGCCGGGGGCAGCAGATTGGCCTTGGGCCAGGCTTCCTCCCAGGTGACCTGATCCACGGGTGATCCGGCCTCACGCAGGCGCTTGAGCCAGCCTTCTACCAGGTCGCGCCGGGTCAGGGCCAGGTCCAGCGTGAGGCGGGCCGAGTCCTTGCCGCCGCCGACCACGAGCGAGTCATAGACCACCTGTTTCGGCCGAAAGGGCGAGAGCCGGTCCAACTCGTAACGCAGGACGGTCGCCAGATTGTCGCGCACCTGGGCCGGCAGCAAGGTGCGACGGGTCAACACCGTAGAGGCCGGCAGCAGCAGTATGGTCCGGCGATGTGGATCCTTGGGACAGTCGGCAAGGCCCCCGGGCAGCGGCTCGCGCCCGCCGAGGTCGAAGGTTCCCAGGACCTCTCGGGTCTCCCCCGCGGTCAACTCCAGGTGGGCACTGGAGCCGTTCGCACGGATGATCAGGCGCCGATCGCGCCGCGCCAAGTAGCGCCGCGCCAGCGTCGGCAGACAGGCGACGAAGCGTTCGCCGAACGGGCGCGGGGCGCTCGACCAAGACCGTCGCGCGAGCCCGCCCCACGAAAGTCTAAGGGTGTCGATCAGGGCCATGGGAGGGATACCGATTGAGCATTGACGTCTGACCAGAATCCTGCAGGAACGGCCAGCGGCCGCGAACCAACCGCACGAGTCGCCGCGCCGCGGCAACCTGCCGCGGCGTCGCCGCACGGTCCCGGGCCACTCCCACGGGGGCTTTAATCTCCAATTTCCTGCCCCTGCGCGCGACGACCGAAACGGCCGCGGGAGTCCCGCCGACGCTATCGGGCCGCGCAACGGCGGGCCCGGTAGTCAGTGTATGTTGGGCGCCCCGCCGGGCGCCAGTCAGCCGTTGGGCGTGGCGCTCGGTGCCGGCGCCGTCATTAACCCGAAGCGCCGCCACCGCACCTCGCAGGGCGGGGACTGATCGGGGGTGATCGCCACCAAGGCCTCTATGGTTCGGGCCACCGCCCCCTGTTCCTTGATCTGAATCCGGTAGAGGGGCCCGCCGTGGTTGAGCGCACGCGGCGCCTGCGCGCCCGGCACTACCGGGTTGTCGCGTTGCTGCACGTGGAGTTTGGCATCCGCCAGCGCAATGCCCTGCAGGGCCGCGATCAAGGCCGTCGAAGCGAAGGTCTGGTCCACCTGCTTACTCATGCTATCTACGGTCACCTCCGGTGCCAGGCGCCGGTAGACCTCACGGCTCATCCCCAGGACCTGCTGCAACTCCTCCATGGCGACGAAGGGGACGTTCTTTGGCCCCAGGACGCGGCCGACGGCCTCGTAATCCGCCGCCTCGGCGCCATTCAGGAGCTTGAGGTCGTCCTCGTCGCGCCAGTCGACGATGGCGTCGGCGATGGCCTGCACCTCCTGCTCCTCCGCCCCCAGCGCCTCGAGGAGCGCGGACAGGACATTCAGAGGCGCCTGGTTCAGGTTGATCCGGGACTGCTCGTTGAACACGGCGATAGAAAGTGCGTTGCCGTCGAAGTCCCAGGGCCGGGGCGACTCATTGGGGAGCCAGTCCGGCGCTTCCTCCGCCTCCCCGGACGTCGCCGAAGCGCCTTTGTTGGACTTCCGCCCCCCCAAGCCGAGCTCTACGGCCGGCGGCTGGGCAATAAAGGTGAAAACGGTATAGGTGATCGCCGCATCCGCCAAGGCGTCGAAGCGGGCCTGCGCGATCAGGTTCTTCGTAAGCGCGGTCTCGGTGCGCTGTCCGGCGGTCATCTCCACCGCCATGACCGTCAGCAGGGTGAGGACTCAGAGGACCAGGACCAGGGCGATGCCGCAACGCGCGCCGGCGTGGCGCCTCAGGTGCACTGGACGGGTAGGGCCACGATCAGGTCCGGCCATGTCTGGTCAACCGTGGTCAGGTGGGTGCGGATCAGGGCCGGCGGCGCGGGCTGCTCAAGCCCCTCCTTGTACCAAGCGGGGTCGTTATCCCACGCAAAGACAAAATAATAATTTATTTCAATGTCCTTTACGCCATCGAGCAGCAGGGTGCGTCCGAAAGCCCCGGCGGCCGCGTCCCAGTCCAGAGAGATGTCCCCCAGACCCATCTGAGAATCCGCCTTGAGCGACTCTCACTTCGCCGTGCCCTCACGCTTGCCCTCCAGCACCTGCGGGTGCATCAGCCAGCAGGTCAGGATCAGTACGCGCTGCCGCCCGGACCCCTCCACCTGCAGGCGCAGGATATAGATGCCGGGGACCCTGACATGCTCGGACAGCGGGGCCGCATACTTCACGCGCGTTGCATCACCGGCGAACACCGGCACCAGGTTCCCGTCGAACGCCAGTCGTGCGGCGCGCGCCTGCATCAGGGTGCGCCACAGGAAGCCGTGGGCGAGCCGCATGGCCCCGACGCGCTCCGCGGTGACATCGACCAGGTCCTAGGAACGGGTGCCCACCCGCAACCCGTCGAACAGCAACACCATGATTAGGTAAACAATCGCAAGCGCGATCAGCAACTCCACCAGGGTGAAGCCGCGCGCCGCGCTCAGGCGCCGGAACTGCGGGTGGCACGGGATGCCCACGCTATTGCGCCTGCTCCCCCAGCCGCAGGATGCTGAGCGTCAGGCGCCGCACCCGCGAGCCCTCCTGTCACAGGGCGGTCACCGTGACCCGATAGGCGATCACCGCGGACACCACGTCGGAGAGCCCAGAAGCCGATGGTTGCTCGCCAAGCTCAATCGGGACTATCCCGATCTCCCAGGCGAAGCCGTCCTCTCGGTCACCGGAGGCCGCACCCTCATGGAGCGGTATGGCGTTGCCGATCGCGGCCAGGCGCGCCTGCGCGAGTGCCGCGGCGCGGCTGTACTGGGCCGTGGTGATGGTGGTGGTGGCACGCGAGAAGATCTGTATCATGGGCCCGAGCGACACGTCCAGGATCGCGAAGGCCACCAGGACCTCCAGCAGCGAAAAACCAGCCTGGCGACGGCGGATCACTCCTGTTTCCAGGACGCTATACGGACCCGCCCGGTGAGCCAATTGACCTCGACCTGGTAGCCCGTGTCAGCCTTCGCCGTGTCGCGCAGCAGGATGATAACCACCGCCGGTGGAGCTGCCGTCCGGAAAGAAGCGCACGGCCCCGCGCTGCTCATCGAGCATCTTGCGGCTGGCGGCGTTGATTTTCACGCGCACATGCCTGGGCAGGGACATGGTGTGCATACCCGCAAGCGTGAGGGTGCTCTCCTGCACATCGACCATCAGCGCGACATCCGCCCCGGTGCGGATGGCGGTCTCCCGGGCGACCCGCAGGGCCGCCACGGTGCGACGCGCCGCATCCTTGAATTCGACCCCGGGGAAGGCCGCGGAGATCAGGGGCGGCACCGCCGTCAGCAGCAGGGCGGCGATGGCCATGACCACCAGCAGCTCGACCATCGTAAAGCCGCGGCCGGGGGCAGCGCGCGGCAAGCGGCCCCCGGCCATGGCAGACAAGGCGCAGCGACCTCAGTTTCAGTTCTTCACGTCCGCGTTTTCGCCCTCGCCCCCTCCCGGTTGTCCGCGCCCAGGATCCAGACGTCGACCCCCTCGTGCTCGCCGGGAAATTTATATTGGTACTCGAAGCCCCAGGGGTCCTTCGGCACATCGCCCTTCTTGAGATAAAGGCCGTTCCAGTTCGTGGCATTGCCGGGCTTGGTCACCAGGGCCTCCAGCCCCTCCTCCCCGGTCGGGTATCGCTCGGTCTCCAGCCGGTATAGGTCCAGGGTGGCGACCAGGTCCTCGATCTGCAGCCGGGCAGTCTTGGTCTTGGAACTCCCCAGAAACTTCATGACCTGCGGGCCCGCCAGCCCGGCCAGGAGACCCAGGATGGCGAGCACGACCAAGAGTTCGACCAGGGTGAAACCAGCGGTGCGCTTGGCACAGGAGGGATACATCGCAAGACTCAGAACCAACGAAATTATCAGGCCATTCTATGCCGACCAGGCTCACGTGGCGAGTAATCGACACTCCCGGGTCCGGCGCCGCGCGCACTCATGCGGGAAAGCCATGGCGCACCCCGCGGGACTCGGGCATAATCCGGCGCCTTTTACCCAGGGGATTGTCGATGTTCAAGAACGCCAGGATGTATCGTCTCGGAGCACCCTTCGGCCTCGCCGCCGCGGAACTGGAGGCGGCGCTGGGGACCCGTCGCTTCCGCCCCTGCGGCCCGGTGGAAATCGCCACCCAGGGGTGGTCGGCACCGCTCGGTGAGGACACGACGGCCCTGGTGCATGGGGTGGGCGGCTGCTTACTCCTGTGCTTGCGCAAGCAGGAGCGGCTGCTGCCATCGTCCGCGGTCGCCGAGGCGGTGAATGAGCGCATCGCCGAGATCGAGGCCGGTGAGGCGCGCGACATCAGCCGCTTCGAACGCCGCGCCTTGCGCGAGCAGACCGTCACCGAGATGCTGCCGCGCGCCTTCACCCGCTCGCACCGTACCCTGCTCTATATCGACACCGAGTCCAGTTGGCTGGTGGTCGATGCCGCCAGCGAAAAACAGGCTGAGGAGGCTATTTCACTCCTGCGCCTGACGCTGGAAACCCTGCCGGCCAAGCCCCCGGCCCCCCGGCAGTCTCCCGCCGACATCCTCACCGCCTGGCTGCTTACCGGGGAGGCCCCCGTCGATTTCATCCCCGCCGACGCCTGTGAACTGCGCGACAGTGAGGATAGTACGAGCGTCATCCGCTGCAAGGGCCAGGACCTGGCCAGTGATGAAATCCTCAACCACCTACGCGCCGGCAAACAGGTCATCAAGCTGGCCCTGGACTGGGACGAGCGGCTCGCCTTCACCCTGACCGACGACCTGTCGCTCAAGCGCCTGCGCGTCGGCGACGCCCTGCTCGATGAGATCGAAGACGGCGACGACCCGGCGGCGCGGCTCGACGCCGAGTTCGCGCTCATGGCCCTGCAACTGCGCGAGCTATTCGTGCGCCTGGACGCGCTGTTCGGCCTGGTCGGCGAGAAGGGCATGCCGACGCCGTAGGATGGATGCCCGCAGGCTGATCCGCCACGGCGCCGACGCCGAAGATGCGGCATTATGTAGCGCACATGGCTATTTATTCAGTGGCTTGGCTACGGCTTTCCGATTCTGAGCCAGCCCCGCGAGCTGGGTTTCTCACCGAAATCTGGGAGATCCCGGCGTCCACCCGCCCACATCGCATTGAGTTGCCGCCAGATTCTGCGTAACAAATTGATTCGATAACTATTTATAGTTGCTACATAATGCCGAGAAGAGGGCGGAACCGCTGCGTGTTCCGCCCTACGGCTTGGCGCCGCCCGCCAAGTCGCCGAGCGCCGCGAGGATCGCCGGATCCTCGGCGCGCTCGGCCACCCGCACCCGCTGGAAGCCCAAACCCCGTGCAGTCGCCGCGGTGCGCTCGCTGATCACCACCAGCGGGGTGGCGAGCAGCAGGTCGCGCCCAGCGGCCCCTAGCATCTCGACCAGGTTCTGCAGCGCCTCGTCGCTGGTGGCGATGGCGAGTCCGATCCTTGTCGGCCAGTCGGCGACCAGGGCGCGGGCGTCGACCGCCGGGCGCACCCGCCGATAGACCTCCGCGAACTGGACCAGGGCTCCACGGCCGGCGAGCACCTCTCCGAGCAGGGCGCGTCCACCTTCCCCGCGCACGATCAGCACCCGCCGACCGGCCATGGCCGCCAGCTCGGGCATGGCCGTCAGGGCCTCACTGTCGAAGCGCTCGGGCGGGACCAGGTCGGGAGCGCGCCCGGCCGCGGTCAGGGCTGCGGCGGTCGCGCGCCCGATGGCCGCGAGCAGCGTGGCCCGCGCCCAGGTCCCCTCGCAGCCGAGCTCCAAGGCCAGTTCAACGGCGTTGCGGCTGATGAAGATCATTAGGTCCCAGTCCTCGCCAAGCAGCGCGCGGGCCGGCTCCGGGTCGGCGACCGGGCAGATCTCAATGGCCGGGAAGGCCAGGGGCCGGCCGCCGGCGGACTCGATCAGGCGGCACAGCGGCTGCGCCTGCGCCTGGGGCCGGGTGACCAGGACCCCGATCCCCGCCAGCGGGTGGGTGCTGCTCATAGCTCTTGCAGGGCGCTCAGGATATCGCCCGCACCCTGGGCCAGCAGGGCATCCGCCACCGCCGTACCCAGCGCCTCAGGGTCGTCTTGCGAACCCTGCGCCTCGGCGCGCAGGATGCGCGAGCCGTCCGGGTCGCCCACCAGGCCGCGCAGGTGCAAGCGTCCGTCGGCCAGGGTCGCGTAACCCGCGATCGGTACCTGACAACCCCCGTGTAGACGGGCGTTCATGGCGCGCTCGGCGCGTACCCGCACCGCTGTTGGCTCGTGGTGGAGCACGGCGATCAGGTCATGAACGCGCGGATCGACGGTGCGGCACTCGATACCGATGGCCCCCTGACCGATCGCCGGCAGGCTCTGTTCGGCGGTGATGAAGCTCCTGATGTACGCTTCGAAGCCCAGGCGGATCAGTCCGGCCGCGGCCAGGATGACGGCGTCGTAGTCACCCACGTCCAGCTTGGCCAAGCGGGTGTTGACATTGCCGCGCAGCTGCTCGATGCGTAGATCCGGGCGGCGCTCGATGAGCTGACACTGGCGGCGCAGGCTGGAGGTGCCCACGCAGGCGTTCTGCGGCAACTGTTCCAGGAACTCAAAGCGGTTGGAGACGAAGGCGTCGCGCGGGTCCTCCCGCTCCAGGATCACCGGCAGGTGCAGGCCCGCCGGGAACTCCACCGGCACGTCCTTCAGGGAGTGCACCGCGATGTCCGCCTCCCCCGCCAACATCCCCTGCTCCAGTTCCTTGACGAAGAGCCCCTTGCCGCCGACCTTGGCGAGCGGCGCGTCGAGGATACGATCCCCCTTGGTGGTCATCCCGATGATATCCACTCGCAGTCCCGGGTGGGCGGCCACCAGGACGGCGGTCACATGCTCGGCCTGCCACATGGCGAGCGGTGATTTGCGGGTGGCGATACGCAAGGTCTCGGACATGGTTTCGATACTCAACTTCTTAGGGCTAGCCGACTATCTTACCAGGAAGCCCGAAAGGGCCGCTCCCGGTTCTGGCGGCAGCCGACTCTGAAGAACCGGCCGTGCGCAAGCAGGAGGGCTGCCGCAATTGCGCGACCGAAGCTGCGCGGATCGCTCCGGCCCGCCGACTGCCCGCCTGGGATAACCTCCTCAAACCGTTTCCGGACTTGGACGCGCCCGCGCAAACTGCGCCGGGGTTTGAGTTCGACCAGCGAATCGCCTGATCGGGCTCGGAGTGCGCCGACTCGCTACGCACAGCAGCGGACCATCCCCATCGTGCCGGGCTGGTACTCACCGAGGCAGGGGCTTCGGTCTTGCCTTACCCTTATCACGTCGCCCGCCTCAATTCCAGTCGAAAGTGCATTCCCACCTTGGCCGCCAAAGTCAGCAGCATACCTAGGCCTCGACTTTGGCCATTTTTGTAGTCGGGCGACGGCTCCGCGCGTGACGCTACGGCGGTGCCGACGCGTGCGCTGAGCAGGGAGTTGCGGCGACCGCTCGTCGCGGCCAGGCGGCACCCGCCAGTGGCCGTGGCACGCGGGGACACGC
>JADNEJ010000341.1 GCA_016292295.1 Candidatus Thiodictyon intracellulare | reverse complement strand
GGCACGCAGCTCGGCGAGTTGTTCGGTGGAGAGGGTCTAGTCGAGCATAGGGACGCTAGTATATCGACGTCGGCCGGTTACGCTAGGGTTCTGAGCGAAAATATCAGATGAGACGTGTATATCCACTGGTACCGGCACGATCACCCACTGCTCGACCCGGTGCGCGGCACGCCCTTTAAGCGCTTCACGCGCGTGGAGGTACCGGGTACTCCCATCGTCGGTGAGGTCTGGATCAGGGTCGATCCGCGGGCCGCTGCGCCCTTCGCCGCGGACCCCGTGTATGCCTTGTCCCTGGATTCCGTATGGTCTGAATGACGCGCGCCGCGCCGAAGGCCGTGCCGGTCGAATTAAATTTTTAGATGGTCCCGTGGTCGGTCTCAAGACCGCTGATGGCCTCGGCGTGCGCGTCCGCGCAGTCGGCGTGGACGCGCCGACCCGCGGGACTGTCCGGCGGAGCCCCAGGCAGAAGACCGCGCGGTTGCGCCGGCGGGCCCGCGGACTCGCGTTGGAATTGAGTTTGCGGACCGCGCCGTCTATTCTTGCGCGTTGCGCTCAGGCGAGCGCCTGATTCTAGCGAACGAGGTGGCATCATGGGTGCCCGAACCCTCTACGACAAACTCTGGGACGATCATGTGGTGCGGGTGGATGAGGACGGCACGGCGCTGCTCTACATCGACCGGCAACTGGTGCACGAGGTGACCTCACCGCAGGCTTTCGAGGGCCTGCGCCTGGCCGGGCGCAGGCCCTGGCGGGTGGCGGCGAACCTGGCGGTACCGGATCACAATGTCCCCACCACCAACCTGGCCGCGGGCATCACGGACCCGGTCGCGCGCCTCCAGGTGGAGACCCTGGACACGAACTGCCGCGCCTTCGGCATCACCGAGTTCGCCATGGGCGACTCGCGGCAGGGAATCTGTCACGTCATAGGCCCGGAGCAGGGCTTCACCCTGCCGGGCAGTACGCTGGTGTGCGGCGACTCACATACCGCCACCCACGGGGCCTTCGGGGCGCTCGCCTTCGGGATCGGCACCTCCGAGGTGGAGCATGTGCTCGCTACCCAGTGCCTGCTCCAGCGCAAGTCCAAGGCCATGCTGATCAGTGTCGATGGCGCGGTCGACCCCGGGGTGATGGCCAAGGACATCGTGCTCGCCATCATCGGCGAGATCGGTACCGCGGGCGGCACCGGCTACGTGGTCGAGTTCGGCGGCGAGGCGATCCGGGCGCTGTCCATGGAGGGGCGCATGACCGTCTGCAACATGGCCATTGAGGCCGGCGCCCGCGCTGGGCTGGTCGCCGTGGACGAGCCGACCATCGAGTACCTGCGCGGTCGCCACTTTGCCCCGAAGGGGAAGCTGTTCGAGCGCGCCGCTGACTATTGGCGCACCATGGTGAGCGATCCGGGTGCCGCATTCGACCGGGTGGTCCGGCTCAACGCGGCCGACATCAAGCCCCAAGTGACCTGGGGGACCTCCCCTGAGATGGTGCTGCCAGTGGATGGGCGGGTGCCGGACCCGGCGTTGGAGCCGAACCCGACCAAGGTCGCCGGCATGCGCCGTGCGCTGGCCTACATGGGACTGGAGGCCGGCACCCTGATCACCGAGATCCACCCTGACAAGGTTTTCATCGGCTCCTGCACCAATTCACGGATCGAGGATCTGCGTGCCGCGGCGGCGGTGGTTGAGGGCCGCCGCGTCGCCCCGGGCATCCGGCTCGCCCTGGTGGTGCCGGGCTCGGGTCCGGTCAAGGCGCAGGCCGAGGTCGAGGGGCTGGACCGCATCTTCACCGCGGCCGGCTTCGAGTGGCGTGAGCCAGGCTGTTCCATGTGCCTGGCGATGAACGCGGATCGCTTGGAGCCACAGGAGCGTTGCGCCTCGACCTCCAACCGCAACTTCGAAGGCCGTCAGGGGCAGGGTGGGCGCACCCACCTGGTGAGCCCGGCCATGGCCGCCGCCGTCGCGGTGACCGGTCATTTCGTCGATGTGAGGACCCTATGAGATGGACCCGTTCAAGAACTTCACCGGGGTCGTGCTGCCGCTCGATCGGGCAAACGTGGACACCGACGTGCTCATCCCCAAGCAATTTCTGAAAAGCATCAAGCGCAGCGGCTTCGGGCCTTATCTCTTTGATGAGTTGCGCTATCTTGACCAAGGTGAGCCCGAGATGGACTGCACCGAGCGGCCGCGCAACCCGGACTTCGTCCTCAACGACCCCCGCTACGCGGGCGCCGCGATCCTGCTGACGCGCGAGAACTTCGGCTGCGGCTCGTCCCGGGAGCACGCCCCCTGGGCCCTTGCGGACTTCGGCATCCGGGTGATCATAGCCCCGAGCTACGCCGATATATTTTTCAACAACTGCTTCAAGAACGGCATACTGCCGATCGTGCTTGACGCCGCGACCGTCACGCGGCTGTTCGCCCGTGCCGGTGGGGAGAAGGCGTTGTGGATTGCAGTAGACTTGCCGGGTCAGATCCTGGGCCTTGAGGGTGAGACCATCCCCTTTAGCGTGGATGGCTTCCGCAAGCACTGTCTGCTCGAGGGTCTGGACGACATCGGTCTGACCTTGAAGCATGTGGACGCCATCCGCGCCTACGAGGTCCGCCGTCAGCTCGTGGCGCCCTGGCAGTTTTGATCCCCGACCAGTGTAGCCTGCGGTTCTTGCTGCTTAGTCGGTCTGCGGCATCGCCTCATGCGCAGTGGAGATAACGAATTGTCGAAGAAGGTCCTTGTACTCCCGGGTGACGGCATCGGCCCGGAGATCATCGGTGAGGCGGTCAAACTCCTCACGGCCCTGAATGCCGAGGGCGCGGTGGCGATCGAGCTTGCGCACGCCCTGGTGGGCGGGGAGGCCTATGACGAGACCGGCGACCCCCTGCCGGCGCAGACCTTGGCCGCCGCCCGGGCCGCGGACGCGGTCCTGCTGGGTGCCGTCGGCGGGCCCAAGTGGGAGCCCTTGCACATCTCCAAGCGGCCGGAACGGGGCCTGTTGGGCCTGCGCGCGGGACTCGGGCTCTTCGCCAACCTGCGCCCGGCGATCCTCTACCCCCAGTTGGCCGGGGCCTCGACCCTCAAGCCGGAGGTGGTCTTCGGGCTCAACATACTGATCGTGCGTGAGTTGACGGGGGACATCTATTTCGGCCAACCCCGCGGGGTCGAGACCCTGGCCTCCGGCGAGCGCCGGGGGATCAACACCATGGTCTATACGGAGTCCGAGGTGGAGCGGATTTGTCGCGTCGCCTTCGATCTGGCCATGAAGCGTCAACGGCGGGTGTGCTCGGTGGACAAGGCGAACGTGCTGGAATGTACCGAGCTGTGGCGCGAGGTGGCGACTCGGGTCGCCGCCGACTATCCGGACCTGACCCTAACGCACATGTACGTGGACAACGCGGCTATGCAACTGGTGCGGGCACCGAAACAGTTCGACGTGATAGTGACCGGCAACCTGTTCGGTGACATCCTCTCGGACTGCGCCTCTCAGCTCACCGGTTCCATCGGCATGTTGCCCTCGGCCTCGCTCAATGCCGCCGGTCAGGGTATGTACGAACCGATTCACGGCTCGGCCCCGGACATCGCGGGCCTGGGGGTGGCTAACCCGCTCGCCACCCTGCTCTCGGTGGCCATGATGTTGCGCTACTCCCTGGGGGCGCCGGCTGTGGCCGACCGGATCGAGGCGGCGGTGTCGCGCGTGCTCGACGCGGGGCTGTGCACCTCCGACATCATGTCCGACGGGATGCGCCGGGTGAGTACCGTCGAGATGGGTGAGGCGGTCGTCGCGGCGCTGTAGCGGTAGTCAGTTAGAACTGACCGCTGACCTCTGAAAGCTGAAAGCTGAAAGCTCTCATAAGTATCTGTTCGGATGTCATGAAATGAATCGTGTCGGGTTTGTCGGCTGGCGGGGGATGGTGGGTTCAGTCCTCTTGGAGCGCATGCGCGCGGAAGACGATTTTGCACACATCGGGGTGCCGGTCTTTTTCACCACCTCCCAGGTCGGTCAACCGGGGCCCGACGTGGGGCGGGGCTGCCGGCCCCTGAGCAACGCCGGTTCCATCGCCGCCTTGGGCGAGATGGACGTCATCGTCACCTGCCAGGGCGGCGACTATACCAAGGAGGTCTATCCGCGACTGCGTGCCGCGGGCTGGGACGGTTATTGGATCGATGCCGCCTCGGCCCGGCGCATGGAGCCCGAGGCCACGATTATCCTGGACCCGGTCAACCGCGACCTGATCGATGCGGCCCTGGCGGCCGGGCGGCGGGAATTCATCGGCGGCAACTGCACCGTGAGTCTGATGCTGATGGCCATCGGCGGACTGTTCCGAGCGGGGGTGGTCGAGTGGGTCAGTGCCATGACCTACCAGGCCGCCTCCGGGGCTGGCGCCAAGCACATGCGCGAGCTGCTGGAACAGATGGGTGCACTCCACGGCGTGGTCGGGCCTTTGCTCGCGGACCCGGCCGCCGCCATCCTGGAGATTGACCAGGTGGTCACGCAGACCCTGCGGAGACGCGGTTTCCCCAGCACCCACTTCGAGGTGCCGCTGGCGGGGAGTCTGATCCCCTGGATCGACGCCCAACTGGACAACGGCCAGAGCCGGGAGGAGTGGAAGGGGGGGGTGGAGACGAACAAGATTCTGGGGTTCTCCGCGCATCCCATCCCGGTCGACGGTCTGTGCGTGCGGGTGGGCGCCATGCGTTGCCACAGTCAAGGCCTGACCATCAAGCTGAACCAGGACCTGTTGGTCGAGGAAGCCGCGCACCTGATTGCCGGTGCCAACGATTGGGTGCGGGTGGTCCCGAATGAGCGCGCGCGCACCATCGCCGAGCTGTCGCCGGCCGCGGTGGCCGGGCGCCTCCAGGTCCCGGTGGGACGCCTGCGCAAGATGAATCTGGGGGAGTGCTATCTGGCCGCCTTTACCGTGGGGGATCAGTTGCTGTGGGGCGCGGCTGAACCGCTGCGGCGTATGCTGCGGATCCTGCTTGAGCACTGAGCCCGGTGGTCCGAAACGCGGGTGGTTGCGGCCTTGGTGTCTGATCGCGGATTCAGATATAGTTCCGAGCCCTTGACGGGTAAACGAGGGAGAGGATGTCGCGCAAGCTGTATCTCGCGGTGACGCTGTTGCCGGCCCTGGCTGGCACGCGCGCGCACGCCCTCGGATTGGGTGGGCTGCGCCTGCAATCGGCCCTCGACCAGCCGTTTGTCGGCGAGATCGATCTCGTCGACGTGAAACCGGACGAGTTAGACTCCTTCAAGGTGAAGATTGCGCCCCAGGCGGAGTTCAACCGGACCGGCACTGAGCGCTATCACCACTTGACCAGACTGCGCTTCAGTCCGCAGGTTTCGCCAGGCGGAAACGCGGTGATCCGGGTCTCCAGCCGGGAGCCGATGCGTGAGCCGTACATGGACTTTTTGGTCGAGGTGAGGTGGATCAATGAACGCTTGGTGAAGCAATATACCCTTCTGCTGGACCCCCCGGCGACCGCCTCCCGTTCGGCTCCGGGCATCGCGCCGCCGGTGGTCGATGCGCGGCCCGCGCGCACGCCGTCGACTACGAGCGTCCTGGCACCCGTAACGTCCACACATAAGGTTGCACCCAAGATCACGCAGGCACCGCCTCTCTGCGACCAGACTCCTTACGACTGCCGCGCCGCCCTCCACGCCGGCGCCGACCCAGACTCCGGCGCCACGTACCGCGCCTGCCGCCACCACCAGCGGTGGCTTTCCGAAACGCTACGGTCCGATCCGCCCGGGGACCGGGTTCTGGTGACTGGCGCGCGGCAACGCCCCGGCAGGCGCTACAGTGTCTCAAACCGCCATGACGCTTTACCGCAACAACCAGGATGCCTTTATCAATGGCGACATCAACCGTCTGATCGTCGGGCGTACTCTGATCCTGCCGCACGCCGACGAAGTGTTTGCGTTGAGCCCCGAGGTCGCCAACCAGGAGTTCCAGGCGGCGCTCAAAGGGGGGGAAGTGCGGCGTAGCCCGATCACTGAGCCAAACACCCCGCTCGCAGCGCCCGGTGAAGGGCAGCTGCGGCTACGGATTGCCGGGGCCGCCGCGGACACCGGCAAGCGTGGGACCGCATCGGGCACCGGGGGGGCTGGTTCGGAGGGGCTGGAGCGAGACGTCCTTCTGGCGCGCGAGACGAGCGAGAGTGCCCGCCAGGAGACGGTCGAAATGCGTGGCCGTATCCATGACATCGAATCTCAACTCTCGGAGATCCAGCAACTGCTCAAGCTCCGCAACGATGAACTGGCGCGGGTGCAGAGCGGTGCCGGCCCCGCCGCTGGTGACACGGTGGCGTCGTCGGCCCCCGGTGCGGGTAGGCCGTCGGTGCCGTCCAGTGCCGGCGCGCCGGTGCCGCCGGTGCCGCCGGTGCCGCCGGTGCCGCCGGTGCCGTCTGCCGAGGCCGTGCCCCCGGACCTGAAGGGCGCGCTAGGCCTGGAGGGGCTGCCCCTGGACGAGGACGCGAGCCGGTCCACGGGGTCGGTCGGCGGTCCCCAGGGGCCCGCAGCGGCGGTGAGTGCAAGTGCCCTCGGCGAGGGTCCAGGCCCGGCGGGCAGGGTCCGAGCGGTGCCCGCGTTGCCGGATGCGGGCGCGCGGCCCCCGGCGCCCGCTCCCAGGGTCCAGCCTCCGTCGCGGCCGGACGCGGGGCCCGTGGCCGCCGCGCCCGCAGGCAAGCCGCCACCGGCCCGGCCGGGAACCCCGGCCGGCGTGCCGGGCGCGGGTTCCACAAAGGTCCCGCATGGCGATCCCGCCAAGACCACCGCCGTGGCGACATCAGGCGGCGACTCCACCTGGCGTGCCCTGTTGGTTCCGCTGGCCGGCGTCGTCGGCGTGACCGCTCTGGGCATCGGTGCCCTGACCTGGCTGCGGTCGCGGCGGCGGATCGGTCGCGACTCCAGCATCGAATTAGATTCCAGTGATCTGTCAGAGAACCTGAGCGCTAATTCCGATCAAGACCTTGCGGCGGCGCCGGTGGCTTCCCGCGCCGAGACGGCACCAGTACCGGCGTCGATGCACTCGGATAAGATCGCTACCCTGGAGACACCGTCGTCGGCCTTTGCCGCCTTCGGCCGCGCGGACCTGGAGACGGATGAGGCCGATGCCATCTCCGAGGCGGACATCTATATTGCGTACGGTCGCTACCGCGAGGCAGAAGACCTGCTGTGCGAGGAAATCCGCCGTACCCCGGTGCGGTTAGACCTCAAGTTCAAACTGACGGAGGCTTACTACGGGGCTAAGAACACCGAAGCCCTGCGTGCCCTGACGCACCAGATACAGACGCTCGGCGGAGATCAGGTGAGCCCAGATCAGTGGCAGTCCCTGGTCGGCATGGTTTCCGGCACTCAAACGGAGGTCGCCCAGGGTGGCGTCGTGCTGCCATCCCTGCCGTCGCAGCAACCGCCCACGTCCGGCGTCGTCGCGGCGGTCTTGGCGCGCCCCTCCGCGCAGGCGTTTGGCGGACGCCTGGGGCGCCCGCCCGACCTCCTGGAGGAGTCGATCGATCCCGGATCAGCAGAGGTCTACACCCTCGATATCAGTGACGCCCAGAAGCCGTCAGCGGACTTGGCGGTGGCGCGGGCAGCGGCGGGAGCGCGTCCGGCATTTACTGTCGCCGGCCGGGCCAAGCCGACCAGTACTCCGATCAAGACGCCGATCAGTACACCGATTAGCATCGATACCCCGTCCTACCACCCGGAACCGGCCTTGTTCGACGATGAGATGTTCATCCGTGTGCTGGATCTGGAGGACGTGCGCGAGGTTCCGCATCGCGCCCCAGTCACCCCCGGGGATGACGGCGCGGGGTTCGCTGGAGGGGTCTCGGACCTGGAACTGAACCTCGCCGACCTGCGGCCCGCCGACGATCTGCAACTGTATTCAGTCCTGGACTTGACCTCGACGACCCAGACTGGCCAACAGATTGATGAGCCCAGCCGGGCCGGGCTCGAGATCTCAGAGGTGGCACCGGCATCCGCGTATCCGCGGACCCAGGCCGAGGGGGTCAAGACGACGGGCGCAGCGGTCGGGTTAACCGGGCTTCTGGGCGCCGTGGAGGACAGCGCATCGAGTGACTTGCTGTCGTTCCAGTGGCAGATGGACTCGGGTTTGTGGGACGAGACCGCGACCAAACTGGACTTGGCCCGCGCCTACATTGAAATGGGCGATAAGGATGCGGCCAAGGGTATCTTGGAGGAGGTTAGCGGCGAGGGCAACGAGGAACAGCGCGCGGAGGCACAGGACTTGTTGCGGCGGGTCGGTTGAACGGGCGCTGCGCCCGGCCGCTTGCGACCCGCCTCGAGACGGTGGCGACGCACCCGCCGGGTAACCGCCATGTCCGCTGAACGGATCGCCCTGGGTGTCGAGTACGATGGTACCGCCTATTGCGGTTGGCAGACCCAGCCGCGGGTGCGCACCGTCCAGGAGACCCTGGAGGCAGCCCTGTCCCGGGTGGCCGACCATCCGGTCCGGGTCCAGTGTGCCGGACGCACGGATGCGGGGGTCCATGCCCTGGAACAAGTAGTCCATTTCGACAGCACGGCCAGCCGCACGGAGCGCGCCTGGGTACTGGGGAGCAATGTCAACCTGCCGCCAGATTGCGCGGTGAGCTGGGCCCAGCCGGTCGCTGGGGCCTTTCATGCCCGTTTCTCGGCCTGCGCCCGTCACTATCGCTACCGCGTCCTGACCCGCCGTACCCGCTCCGCCCTGGAGCCTGACCGCGCCTTCTGGGTCCATCGGTCGCTGGACCTTGGGCGCATGCAGGCTGCTGCCGCGACGCTGGTGGGGGAGCACGATTTCAGCAGTTTTCGTGCCCTGGGCTGTCAGGCCAAGAGCCCCGTGCGCCGGGTTCACTACCTGGGGCTGAGCGCGGCGGCCGGGGTGATTGAACTGCGCGTCGGGGCCAATGGCTTCCTGCACCACATGGTGCGCAACATCGTCGGGGTGCTGCTCGCTATCGGCCGCGGCGAGGCGCCGGTGCAGTGGACGCAGGAACTGCTGCTGCTGCGCGACCGCACCCGCGGCGGAGTGACCGCCCCGCCCCAGGGCCTCTATTTCGTGCGGGCCGATTATCCGGCAGAGTTCGCCCTGCCGCAGGCGCAGGCGCAGGCGCAGGCGCAGGCGCCAGTGTACACTGTTTGTATCAACCCTGATGGCCAGAGTGCTACTGCCGATGCGCCACTTCCACCCGATGGACCGCGATACTGACTTGTTTTTGCCACTGTCGGTGCAGGACTGGCTGTCCAAGGGCCACCTGGCACGCGACGTGGTCGAGG